>DASQVB010000524.1:0-6848 GCA_035640975.1 Pseudonocardiaceae bacterium | reverse complement strand
CCGCCGATGGTCACGCAGGCAGCGGCTAGCGGTACGCCATGGCAGCTCGTCTACACCGGGCGTTCGCGGGGGTCGATGCCCTTCCTCGACGAACTCAGCGCGCTGGACCCGGCCCGCGTGCAGCAGCGCTGCTGTTGAGTTCGGGAGGGTGAGAGCACCAGAACGGGTCAGCCGGGCCGGGCAAGCTAGCGGACGGTGACCAGATCAACGACGAAGACGAGGGTCTCGCCGGGTTTGATCGCGCCACCCGCGCCACGATCGCCGTAGGCGAGGTGCGGCGGGATGGTGAGCCGGCGGCGGCCACCGACCCGCATTCCGACGATTCCATCGTCCCAGCCCTTGATCACCCGGCCGCTACCGAGCCGGAACTCCAGCGGAGACCCCCGGTCCCAGGACGCATCGAACTGCTGTCCGGTGGAGTGTGCGACGCCGACGTAGTGCACCCTGATCTGTGAACCGACGATCGCCTCGGCACCATCGCCGACCACCTGGTCCTCGATCACCAACTCGGTCGGTGCCGGACCCTCGGGTACGGCCACCTCAGGGCGGCTCAGCTCGCTCACGTCGTCATCCTCCTCGTCGCCCGCCGCCGTCGACGGGGTGCCATCCTGGCATGGTCGGGATGTGCCCGGCATATTTGATCGTCCCAGCGTCTCCGATCGTGTCAGCATCGTGGTGGCCGGTGCGGGATACACCGCTATTGGCGACCATCTAGGCCAGGTGTTACCCGAAGCCGAGATAGAGCTGGTGGCGTCGCACTCGCTGCGCGAGCGGGAGCGCTTCGCGACTGTGCTGATCCCGGTCATGAGCAGGATCGACGCAACCGTGATGGACCGGGTCGCGGACCTTCGGCTGATCCAGCAGTGGGGGGCGGGCCTGGAGGGCGTCGACATCGACGCGGCCACCGTGCGGGGCATCGCCGTCGCCAACGTCGCCACGGCCGGAACGGGCAACGCCGAATCGGTCGCCGAGTGGTGCGTGATGGCCGCGATCGCGGCCGGTCGCAAGCTCCCCCAGCTCGAGCAGGTGATCCGAGACGGCAGCCGGTGGGGTGGCCCGGTCGGGCGCGCGCTGTGGGGCAAGACCGCGGGCGTCGTCGGGCTGGGCGGCGTTGGACAAGCGGTGGTGCAGCGGCTGATGCCGTTCGGAATGGACCTGATCGCTGTGACCCGCCGTCCTGATCCCCGGGCGATCACCCGCCTCGGGCTAGCGTGGTTGGGCGGCCTCGCCGACCTCCCGGTCCTGCTCTCCCGCAGCGACTTCCTGTTCCTGTGCCTGCCGCTGAACGAGCAGACCCGGAAAATCATCGACGCGCACGCGCTGGCGCTGCTTCCCGAGCAAGCCTGCGTAATCAACGTGGGCCGAGGTGGACTGGTCGATCACGAGGCGCTCACCGACGCGCTCGCCGGCGGTCGGCTCAGCGGTGCCGGACTCGACGTGTTCGACCAGGAACCTCTTGATCCCCGATCACCGTTGCTCAGCCGCGCCGACATCGTCGCCACCCCGCACATAGCCGGCGTCACCGACGCCGCCTATCAAGGGGTAGCGATCCGGGTGGCAGACAACATTCGACGCCTGCTCGCCGGAGACACCCTCCATGACTGCGTGAACTGCCCGGATATGAGCAGCTAGATCCGGCGTGACTAGCCCTGAGGGCCAGCGCCGCCGCTGGCGCCATTGAGCGCGCCGCCTACCGCGGCAAGGTCCACAAGGTTGCCACCAACACCACCGGAGCCGCTACCGCCGTCGCCGCCGGTGCCACCGTTGCCGCCAACAGCGCTGAACAGGGACAGCACAGTACGTGCAGGAAGCAGCTCCACGTCCTGACTGTCGATCTCGGCAAAGCTCAGTGCGTCAGACATCCCTAGATCCTCCTCGCAGAGGCCCCCAGCGGGCCGGAACTCCAGAGCACCGCATCGACTGCATTGCCAATTCGGCTTATGCACACCATGGCGAGAGGAAGGTCGCATGAACACATGCATTTGCCCTTAAACTTCGCACGACAGTACCTAGCTGCGAAGCTGAAGTGTTTGACAGTTACGCATATCCAACAACCCGAGTACCTAAGGATCGCGCCGTGACCGCCGACTACCAGGCCTTCCTAGCCGCCCGTGATTTCCTGCTCGAGGCCCGCGAGGACTACGACACGGCTTACCGGGCGTTCCGGTGGCCGGCGCTGACGGAGTTCAATTGGGCACTGGACCACATCGACGCTTTGGGTGCAGATCCGGAGTCAGCGCAGCGCCCAGCGCTGTGGATCGTCGAGGCGGACGGTTCGCAGCGGCGCTGGTCGTTTGCGGAGATGTCGGCGCGGTCCAACCGGGTCGCCAACTGGCTGCGCAGCGTCGGCGTCGAGCGAGGCGACCGCCTGATTCTCATGCTTGCCAACCAGGTCGAGTTATGGGAGACGATCCTGGCAGCGATGAAGCTCGGCGCGGTGCTCATCCCGGCGACGCCGCTGTTGGCACCGGCGGACCTGCGGGACCGGATCGATCGCGGTAACGCCGGCCATGTCGTGGTGCGCGCCGCTGACGTAGCGAAGTTCGATGACGTGCCCGGTGACTACACCCGTATCGCGGTGGGCGAGCCGGCGGCGGGCTGGCGCGACTACGCGCAGGCCTACGAGTCCCCGGCCCGGTTCCTCGCCGATGGGGTGACGAAGGCGTCGGATACCTTGCTGCTCTACTTCACTTCGGGCACCACCGCCAAGCCCAAGCTCGTGGAGCACACCCACGCGTCCTACCCCATAGGACACCTGTCCACAATGTACTGGATCGGGCTGCGGCCCGGCGACGTCCACCTCAATGTCTCCTCGCCGGGGTGGGCTAAGCACGCCTGGTCCAACGTGTTCGCGCCGTGGAACGCCGCGGCGACCGTCTTCATCTACAACTACGCCCGGTTCGACGCCGACGGCCTGCTCGACACCGTGGCCCGCTGCGGTGTGGACACCTTCTGCGCGCCGCCCACGGTCTGGCGGATGCTCATCCAGGCCGACCTCGGCCGGGTGAAAGTCGGGGTCCGGGAGCTGGTGAGCGCCGGCGAGCCGCTCAACCCGGAGGTCATCGAGCGCGTGCTGAAGGCCTGGGGGATCCGGATCCGGGATGGGTTCGGCCAGACCGAGACGACCCTGCAGATCGCCAACATGCCGGGACAGCCGATCAAGTCCGGTTCGATGGGCCGCCCGGCGCCCGGCTACCCCGTCGCGCTGCTCGACCCGGTGACCGGCGAGCCTGCTGACGAGGGAGAGATCTGCCTGGACCTCTCCGCCCGACCGCTGGGTCTCATGGTCGGTTACCGCGATGACGAGGCGGGCACCACTGAGGCAATGGCCGGGGGCTACTACCACACCGGTGACATCGGTTGCCTGGACACCGATGGTTACATCACCTACGTGGGGCGCACCGACGATATCTTCAAGGCGTCGGACTACCGGATCTCCCCGTTCGAGCTGGAGAGCGTGCTCATCGAGCACGACGCGGTCGCCGAGGCCGCCGTGGTGCCCTCCCCTGATCCGCTGCGGCTGGCCGTCCCCAAGGCCTACGTCGCGCTCGCGGCCGGCCATGAGCCCTCCCGCGAGACGGCGCTGGCGATCCTGCGCTACGCCAGAGACAACCTCGCGCCCTTCAAGTGCATCCGTCGCCTGGAGTTCGCTGAGCTGCCCAAGACCATCTCGGGCAAGATCCGCCGCGTCGAGTTGCGCGGTCGGGAGGCCGAGCTGCACCCCGACACGGACGCCCGCCCACAGGGCGAGTACCGCGACGAGGACTTCCTCGAGCTGCACGCCTGACGACCACGCATACTGGGTCAGCTGCCGAACAGGGCCGGAATCTTGATCAGTAGCTGGTACAGGCCGTACAGGAACGGCACTGCGACCCACGCCCAGACCAACGCAGTGAGCACCGCGTGCCCGTTCGAAGCTGATTCGGTTGCCTGCGTACTCATGCCGCCTTTGCCGCCTTCCCCGACGCCCGCTCGGACGCCGGCTCCTGGAATCTCGCCTTGACCGGGCCGATGAGCTCATTGCAAATGAAACCGATGATCAACAACCCGATCATGATCGTGAAGGACGGGGTGTAGCGGCCAGGGCCGGTCATCCCAGCCGCGATGCGGTTGTCCGCGATCGCGTTGATGATCATCGGACCGAGCACTCCCGCAGTCGACCACGCGGTGAGCAACCGGCCGTGGATCGCGCCGACCTGGTACGTACCGAACAGGTCGCGCAGGTAAGCGGGCACGGTGGCGAATCCGGCGCCGTAGAACGACAGGATGAGCATGCAGCAGACCAGGAACACCACCTTGTTGGCGTTCGTGGTGAGCGTCACCACCAGGTAGAGCAGTGCGCCGACACCCAGGTACATCCGGTAGATGTTCCGGCGGCCGATTACGTCGGAGGTGGACGACCAGACGAAACGACCGAGCATGTTGGACAGGGACAGGATCGCGACGAAACCCGCTGCCGCGGCGACCAACCCGGCCCCGGAAGGGAAGAAATCGGTGTAGATCGGCGCCGCGCGTTCCAGGATGCCGATGCCCGCCGTCACGTTGAAGCACAGCACCACCCACAGCAGCCAGAACTGCGGCGTCCTGATGGCGTTGCGGGCCGAGACGTTGCCCTCGCTGATCAGCGAACCGATCGGCTGCGATGCGGGCTCCCACCCGGCGGGTTTCCAATCGTCGGCCGGCACCCGGATGAGCAGCCAGCCCACCGACATGAACACCGCGTATCCGACGCCGTGGATCAGGAACGCCATGGCAATCCCGCCAGCGTCGGAGTCCGGACCGGTCGCTCCGAAAGCAGTCAGCATCGAGGCCGACCACGGTGCCGCGATCAGCGCGCCGCCACCGAAGCCCATGATGGCGATACCGGTGGCCAGGCCCGGCCGATCGGGGAACCATTTGATCAACGTGGACACCGGGGAGATGTAACCGATGCCCAGGCCGATCCCGCCGACGAAGCCGTATCCGACGACCACCAGCCAGTACTGCTCGATCGACACCCCCACGGCCGAGATGAGGAACCCGCTGCAGAAGCAGCACATCGAGATGAACATGGCCCAGCGCGGACCGTTGCTGTCGACCTTGGTGCCCAACAGCGCTGCAGACAGACCCAGCATCACGATGCCGAGCGTGAACGGCATCGCGCTGGCGACACCGGAGATGCCCAGCGACGTCTCCAGTGGCTTCTTGAACACGCTCCAGGCGTAGGCCTGGCCGATCGCCAGATGGATCGACAGGGCCGCCGGCGGGATCAGCCAACGGCTCCACCCAGGTGGGGCGATGATTCGCGAACGATCGAGGTATCTCGCAGCCACGGGCGGTGCTCCTACCTGGTGAACGCTGTAAACGCTACCGGTAGGAGGTAGCTAGCCGGCGAGTTGATACTCAGCACAATGCGCGAGATCGGGGGAACGGATGAATAGCGTACAAGGTTCGACGCCCGCCGGTGCGGGAATGCGCCGGGTGGCAATCGCAAGCTGCGTGGGTACCACCATCGAGTTCTACGATTTCTTCATCTACGGCACAGCCGCCGCGCTGGTGTTTCCGAAAGTGTTCTTCCCGGTGCTGGGCGCCACCGCCGGGACGGTGGCCTCGTTTGCCACCTTCGCGGTGGCGTTCATCGCCCGCCCGCTCGGGGCGGTGGGTTTCGGGCACTACGGCGACCGGATCGGCCGCAAGCGGACCCTCATCTCGACGTTGCTGCTGATGGGCATCGCGACCGTGCTGATCGGGTTGCTGCCCGGCGCGGCGACGATCGGGATCGCAGCTCCCATCCTGCTGGTCGTGCTGCGATTCGCCCAGGGTCTCGCGGTGGGCGGGGAATGGGCTGGCGCGACGCTGCTGACCGCGGAATACGCGCCGCAGCAGCAGCGGGGCCGGTATGGGATGTTCCCCCAGCTCGGACCGCCGATCGCTCTCGCCCTGTCCAGCGCGACCTTCCTGGTCACCGCTCTCACTCTGGGAAACACCGACCAGTCGTTCCTCGACTACGGGTGGCGGGTTCCATTCTTGATCAGCATCGTGCTGGTCGGAGCAGGCCTGTACGTCCGGTTGAAGATCGACGAGACACCGGTGTTCCGGGATGCCCAGGGGCAGCAACCGGCGGCGCAGGTCCCGCTGCGGGAGGCGTTCACCCGGGCGCCGCGGGAGATCCTGCTTGCAGCCGGATCCGTCACGGTAATTTTCGCCCTGTTCTACACCGGAACGGCCTATCTCACCAGCTACGGCACCAGCCCCACCGGCGCAGCCCTGAGCCGCACGCTGGTGCTGTCCCTGGGGATCGTTGCCGGTGCGGTGATGGCGCTGGGTGTCATCCTGTCGGCGATCTACTCCGACCGGTTCGGCCGGCGAACCCTGATCATGGGGTCCTGCGCCGCCGCGGCGGTGTGGTCACTGCTGCTGTTTCCGCTGCTGGATACGCGCTCCCCGGTGGCCTTCGCCGTCGGCCTGATCGTCACCCTCGGCATCATGGGTCTGGCCTACGGCCCAATCGGAGCGTTCCTCCCCGAGACGTTCCCCACCCGGTACCGCTACACCGGAGCGGGTGCGAGCTACGGCCTGGCCGGCATCCTGGGCGGCGCGATCCCGCCGCTGGTGTCCGCGCCGCTGGCGGCAACGTTAGGCAGCTTTGCCATCGGCGTGCTGTTGTGCGGGCTCGCGCTGCTCAGCCTGTTCTGCACCGCAGCTCTCCCCGAGACCAGGCACCGCGATTTGCGCCAGGCTGAACCAACCGCCGCTGCCCTTGGGTGAACTGCTTCCCGCATGCGATCCCCTTCAAACGGGGCCGGGTCCGCCACTGGACGGTCTCGGCGGTCGTGAGCACATCGTGGCGGCTGGTACCCACACTTCTG
>DASQVB010000523.1:0-4896 GCA_035640975.1 Pseudonocardiaceae bacterium | reverse complement strand
GGTGCACAAGACACGTTTGTACAATGGTCTGTGGCCAGACGGTCGCGATCGCGTCGGGTAAGCCCTTCAATCCGTCGCAGACCACGATCAGACAGTCCTGGGTGCCCCGGTTCTTGATTTCCGAGAGCACCCGCATCCAGTACTTCGCGCCCTCCCCGTCCCCGTGCTCCCCGGCCCACAGGCCCAGGATGTCGCGGTGTCCCTCGCAGGTCACGGCCAGCGCGACATAGATCGGCCGGTTCGCCACATTGCCGTCGCGGATCTTGACGTTCACGCAGTCAATAAAAATCACCGGATAGACCGGATCCAGCGGCCGGTTCTGCCACGCCGCCATTCCCTCCACCACCCGGTCGGTAATGGTGGAAATGGTCTGCTTCGACACCTCCGCACCGTAGATCTCCGCCAGATGCGCGGCAATCTCACCATGGGTCAGCCCCTTGGCCGAAAGCGAGATGGCCAGATCATCGATTCCGGACAATCGCCGCTGCCGCTTGCCCACGATCACCGGCTCAAAACTCGACTCCCGATCCCGGGGCACTTCGATCTCCACCGCGCCAGCCTCGGTCACCAATGTCTTCGACCGCGCCCCATTCCGCGAGTTCTCGCCATTACGACCAGCCGGATCGTGCTTGCCGTAACCGAGATGATCGTCCATCTCGCCCTCCAGGGCGGACTCGACCACCACCTTGGTCAACCGACCCAGCAGGCCACCCTCCCCGGTCAGCTTCAACCCCTCGGCCCGGGCCCGATCGACCAGCTGCCGGACCAGCTGCTCATCCGAGACCTCCACCGGCTCGGCTGACACGTCCATCGTCAAAACAGTCACAGATGCCCCTCCAGTCTCAGGAGTTACACCGTTGAGATTACAGTCCCTGTGCCTTGATCAGTCGCATTCGAACTCGCCGGCACGGACCCCGGCGGGTGAACGCGGTCCACACTCGGCCGCGCGGTGATCACCGCGTCCAGCAGATCCGGGAAGGCGGCCAGTAGCCTGGAGATGCCTCCTCGCCGAGGTTCCGCCCCGGGGTAGCTCCCCGGGGCATCGGTGGGGAGCCGGCGAAGAGAGGGCTTTCTGGTGGACCTTGAGGATCCGCGCACTATTGGCGCGCGGCTGCGGCAGATCCGCCGTGCCCGGCGCAAGTCGCTGCGGGTGGTCGCTGGGCTAGCCGGGATGAGCAAGTCGAAGCTGGACCGCATCGAGCGTGGAGAGGTCGCGCTGGACAGCCGCTCGGACACCGTCGCCTTAGCCAACGCGCTAGGGATTTCTCCTTCGGAGCTGACCAAGCTGCCAGTGCCGGCACCATGCAACGGGGGCGCCGACGCCGCAGTTGAGGCCGTGCGCCTGGCGCTGATCGCGGTCAGTCGTAATCGGCCCAGAGGGAAGGTGGCCGGCGCGACGGAGTTGCGAGCCAGAGCCCGAGCCGTCGAGGGCAGCGACTACCGGCGTCGTGGTGAGCTACTGCCCGGTCTAATCAGGGATCTTCACATGAGCATCATGGCTGGGCATGACGTCGCTGAGCTGCTGAGCCTTGCGGTGCTAGTCCATGCGCAGACCACTCGCGGGTACCTGTACATCGTGGGCGCCCCTCTTGACCTGAGACGGGAGCCCGCCACGCTGGCCCAGCGCGCAGCCGAGGACCTCGATGAGCCGACCATGCTGGGCGTGGCGGCGTGGGGTGCCGTGATCGAGATGCTGGCCGCCGGGGCGTTCGACCTGGCTCAAGACGAACTCGACTCGGTGACTGTCCCGACCACTAGCCCAGAATCCACCCAGCTGGCGGGCATGCTTGCGTTGTCGGGGTCCCTGGTGGCCGCTGCGGACAAGCGGCCCGGTGATGTCGAGGCCGCGTTGGACCACGCGGCGGAACTGGCGCAACGCACCGGCCAGGGCAACGCCTACCTGATGGGTTTCGGACCAACCAACGTGGGGCTATGGCGCATGGCCGCTGCGCTGGAAGTTAAAGACTACGAGCGGGCAGCCGCCATTGCAGAGGACCTGAATCCAGCGGAGCACCCAAGTCGTGAGCGCCAAGCCACCTACTGGATGGACAGGGGCCGCGCCCTCGCCCGGATGCGGGGACGTCAGGACGACGCCGTGAGAGCGCTGCGCACCGCGGAGGAGCTATTCCCCATGCGGGTACTGCGCAACACGTTCGCCCGGGAGACGCTCGCTGAGCTGCTCTACCGTTCCCGCCGGGACGCCATAGGCATGGAGCTGCGGGGCATGGCCTACCGCGCGGGTTTGCCCGTATAGCCCGTCCGGGGGATGGTCCCGTCAGCGGGACGCCACGAGCCTGATCGCGTTCACTGTCGTGAACCGTGACGAACGGCACAAACGGCGGCGACCCACACGAGTCATCCAGACCGGCCCCCAGCCGTGTACTGATCTCGGCCACCTGTATGACGCACGGCGGTGCGGTCAACTTCACCAACGTTGTCATAACCAAGATCAACGGTGAGATCGAGCTAGACCCGCACGCCGTCCGCGCGTGCGTGATCCGCTTCGACGAGGACGGCGCCACCGCGCTGCGCGACACCTTGATGGCGTGGCTGGGATGAGGACCCTCCCCGCACCGTGGTACCTGCGCAGCATGGCCGATGGCGACACCCACCGCGGCGCGCTCCAGCGCAACGGGTACGTGCTCGCGCGCTGCGGGACCCGGTTTGCGCCCAGGCTGGCCGCTTACGGCCGGCTTGCGCTGCCCGGTTATCCGTTGGACCCCGCCCAGGTGTGCCCCAAGTGCAAGCACGCCGCGCGGTGAACAAAAGCTGCCCCGGATGCGGCGATTCCGGCGTCGCCCCCATCGCGACCACCTCCCCCCGGGTGGCGGCCTGGTTGTGCGCCGCCTGCGGACTGAGCTGGGCTATCACCGTGGCCAACCCGGCGGCCCGTCTCGCCGTAGCCATGCCATTCGGAGAGGTCATCGGATTGGACGCCCTGGCATCGGTAGCGGTGACGTCCTGGTCTTGCCGGCTGTGCGGCGCTGCGGGCTCGCTGGCCAGCACCCCGGCGGCCAACCGCGACGCCACCGCGCACCTGATCACCCACCACCGCGCCACAATCGGCTAGGGTTCCCGCACCGCCCGACCCGCAAACGGGTCCCAACAACGATCAACAACAGTCGACTAGATCAGCGGTGGTTTCGATCGCCTACTCCTCCGCGCTGATGCCGTTTAGGATACCAGACACCATTTTTAATATTCGGCCCTTGGAAACCGCCGCCCCAATTTTCGATGGGCCGGGGGCACACGCCCATATCGGGCGAGTTGTCCATAGTTCCCCATATGAGGTTCAAATCTATCGCTGGCGCGAAAAGTAGACCCCCACACGATGTTAGCGTCAGGGTCCAGCACTGACTGAGCGGGGTTAGTGTACCGTTTTCTTTATATTGATAATCGCCGCGAAGCTGGTCCAGGCGGCCAACATTAATCCCATTCCCAGTTGGATTATTTATGTGGTAGCTAATGCGTCTACGATTGCTAGTGTCGGGGCCGTCAACTTCCTCACTAGCAGCAGATTCGATATAGTAAGTCATTTTCTGCAGCCAGTCGATAAAAATCGCGGGTGTAAGATACCATAGGTGACCTTTCTTTTCTATCGTATTTTTGTCAAGGGTCTTGGTGGCCCTCGCTTCACTTGAGTGATTATTGTGGTCTAGGTTGTCTGGCTTGAGGTATCCACCATTGACGGCGTGAACAAGCATCACTTCGAGTTTTCCAGTGATGGCATCAATAACATTGAAGTCACCGCTCGAAGTCGTCGCCACCGGACCACATGTTGTCAAGATTTCTACGCCGAGTGTTGTCATGTTTTTCCACCTTTCTTCCCTTATTATGTCAGACTTTTGAATCGTAACACTCGTGGCCCGTCGGGGCGTCCGTACAAACTACGTACTTCCCGACGGTTACCAGCCGTTAGGGCGTCCGTAGAAACTATGTACCCCGAAGGAGGGATAGATTATCCTTGCGGCACAAGATGACTACAGTGCAAGAAGCAGGGCGGTCTCAAGTGGTGGGCGCGACACCGCTTGACCTGGGACCCTCGCGAGGGCTCACATCGAGCTTTACGGGCAGACCAAGGATGTCGTCCGAGACATATGGAGCAACGTGCCAGGTCCTGAGGTCATCGAGACGGCCACTTCGTTTTACTTCCGCCAAACCATCCGGGCGCAGCTGGTCGCGAGGGGGGTCCGCCGGGGGCGTTACCGCTACAACCGGTTGGATCTCGCGAATGGTGGTGGCTGCTGTGGCCACAGCCGCCTGGCGCGCAACTCCCAGTAGTCCATGCCGTGTTCGTCACCCCAGGTCTCCACGGCGGCCTGCCACCGACGCCACGCCACAAGTTTCCGTCGCCAAATCAGATCCCGCGGCTCGTTAGACCCATACAGAGATCGAGGTTGCTCCCCCGTCGGCACGAACGTCTCAACGGTTACGTTCTCCCGCCGCAACCCCCATGGCAGAGGGGAGGGCAGCGGCGGCGGCTCCGCGCGCTTTCTACGCGCCATCCGCGGGCTGCCCGCCGCTGTGGTTTAGCGGCGTTTCTACTGGTGGCCGCGTCGGCCACACCCCAGCGTCTCGCAAATCCCGGTAGCTCATCCCGTGCGCACCGCCCCACGCCAGAACCGCTTCTTTCCACAAAACGCCAGGCGCCCTGAGTTGCCTACCCCCAGATTAAATCGCGCCCGGTCCCACGAGTCGTACTCAGATCCCAGGGGCTCCCATGGCCCCACAAACTGCGCCATGGTCGCGTTCTCGCGGCGCAGCTCATCGGGGAACGGCGCCGGCAGCGGGCGCGGGGCCGGATGCTTACGACGACGCGCCACGAGCGTCGTCCAGGGTGTACACCCCACGAATCCCACGCCGCTGCGGACGCACATCCTGCACATCCGGCAGCCG
>DASQVB010000522.1:0-11267 GCA_035640975.1 Pseudonocardiaceae bacterium | reverse complement strand
GTTCTGCTTGTTTCCACCGCTCGGGCTGCACCCGCCGGCCCAGCCAGCTGTGCCGGATGGCGGGACCGTTGCGGCGCCCCACCGCGTAGCTGACGGTGTAACCCAGCACGGTTCCGATCACGGCGCCCACCACCACGATCGGGGCGCCGGTCGGGCCGACTGCGGCCGCCGGGATCAGCAGCAGCAGATCACCCGGCAGCATCGCACCGATCAAGGCCAGGCCGTCCACGAACATCAGCAGCACCACCACGACCAGCAGCAGGACAGGAGAAGCCTTCGCTATGTGCTCAAGCCAGCTGACGGGATCCACGGCACCTCCTGCGGTCTGGCTCTGCCGGGGTGGCCTCGTTGTAGCACTCTGCTCTTCCCGCGGATTGTCCGCCACCTCTATGGACACGGACTCAGCGGATCCTCAGCGATACCCGGTCGGTCGGTGTCTGGCGGTACCGTGGTCGCCACGATGAGTGCCTCCACTGCAGCCCCCCCACAGGACCTGCTCACCGGACTCAACGCGCAGCAGTGCGCGGCGGTGCAGCATGCCGGTTCCCCGCTGCTGATCGTTGCGGGAGCCGGGTCCGGCAAGACTAGAGTGCTCGCCCACCGCATCGCCTATCTGCTCGACCAGCGCGGGGTCGCGCCCGGGCAGGTACTGGCGATCACCTTCACGAACAAGGCCGCGGCCGAGATGAGAGAGCGGGTCACCGCGCTGGTCGGCAAGCGTGCCGCGGTGATGTGGGTGTCGACGTTTCACTCGATGTGCGTGCGGATCCTGCGCCGGGAAGTTCGACACCTCTCGGGAAATCCTTCCGGACTGACGTCGAACTTCTCCATTTACGACGCCGACGACACCCGCCGCCTGATCACGATGGTTTCCCGGGATCTGGACCTGGACCCGAAGCGCTACCCGGCCCGCACCCTGGCGGCGAAGATCTCGAACCTGAAGAACGACCTGGCCGATCCCGATAGTGCCGCTGCCACCGCGTCCGATGACCTCGATCGCCGGGTGGCGGAGGTGTTCGCTGCCTACCAGCGGCGGTTGGTTTCGTCGAACGCGCTGGACTTCGACGATCTGATCATGCGCACCGTCGAGCTGCTGCAGACCTTCCCCGATGTTGCCGAGTATTACCGGCGCCGGTTTCGCCATGTCCTGGTCGACGAGTACCAGGACACCAACCATGCGCAGTACGTGCTGATCCGCGAACTGGTCGCACCGCCGGTTGAGGGTGAGAGTCCCGCGGAGCTGTGCGTGGTGGGCGATGCCGACCAGTCCATCTATGCCTTCCGCGGGGCCACGATCCGCAACATCGAGGAGTTTGAGCGGGACTTCCCGGATGCCCGGACGATCCTGCTGGAGCAGAACTACCGGTCCACCCAGACGATTCTGTCCGCAGCGAACGCGGTGATCGCCCGCAACGCCGACCGCCGGGACAAGCGGCTGTGGTCGGCCGCGGGGGAAGGCGAACTGATCGTCGGCTATGTCGCCGACAACGAGCACGACGAGGCCGCGTTCGTCGCCTCGGAGATTGACCGGTTAGTAGACGCCGGGCAAGCACGGTTTGGTGACGTGGCGGTCTTCTACCGGACCAACAACTCCTCCCGGGTGTTCGAGGAGATCTTCATCCGGTTGGGACTGCCCTACAAGGTGGTCGGCGGGGTGCGCTTCTACGAGCGGCGCGAGGTCCGCGACGCACTGGCCTACCTGCGGGTACTAGCCAATCCCGAAGACACGGTGTCGCTGCGCCGGATCCTCAACACGCCGCGCCGGGGAATCGGGGACCGCGCCGAGGCGGTGCTGGCCACCTACGCCGAGCGAGAGCGGATCTCTTTCGCCGCGGCACTGCGCGCTGCCGCGGCCGGCCAGGAGATCCCGCTGCTCAATCCCAGATCCCGCAACGCGATCACGGCGTTCGTGGTGCTGATGGATGAGCTGCGGGAGAAGGTGGCAGCAGGCGAGGAGGTTGCGCAGATCTTGGAGGCGGTGCTCGAACGCACCCGGTACCGGTCCGAGTTGGACGAATCAGAGGATCCGCAAGACGCCTCCCGGCTGGACAACCTCACCGAGCTGGTGACCGTGGCGCGCGAGTTTGTTGCCGAAGGCGGCCCAGTGGTGCTGGCCGATGACGGTGGCGTCGAGCCCGGGTCGCTGGCGGCATTCCTGGAGCGGGTTGCGCTGGTCGCCGACACCGACCAGATCCCGGACGACGATGGGTCATCCGGTGGTGTGGTGACCTTGATGACCTTGCACACCGCCAAGGGCCTGGAATTCCCGGTGGTGTTCCTCACCGGCTGGGAGGACGGGATGTTCCCGCACCTGCGTGCGCTGGGCGATCCCACCGAGCTCGCTGAGGAACGCAGGCTGGCCTACGTCGGGCTGACCAGGGCACGGCACCGGCTGTACCTGTCCCGGGCAGTTACCCGGTCCGCCTGGGGCCAGCCGATGACCAACCCGGCGTCACGCTTTTTGGCCGATGTGCCAGAGTCACTGGTGCACTGGCGGCGCGAGGAACCTGACCGTGCCGGCCCGGTCGGGCGTACGGTCTTCGGCCGTCGCGGGTTCAGCGGGAACGGAGCCGACGCCACCGGCGGCGATTCCGCGCAGGCTGGGGTAGCGGCACGCGGCCTGCGCTCAACTCCGTTCCAGGGGTGGCAGAACACTCCGGCGCTGTCGCTGGACGTCGGGGACCGGGTCACGCACGACAAGTACGGCCTGGGCACCGTGGTGGCCACCGACGGCAGCGGCCCGCGCGCCACCGCAACCATCGACTTCGGTTCCGCTGGAAAGGTCCGGCTGATGCTCATCGGCGGGGTCCCCCTGACAAAACTGTAGCTTGGTGCCCTTCAAGTACCGCCAACCCCCCGCTGAGACGTCTTTAACCGCTGCCAACCCCTGACGAGTCGGTCAAGGTCACAGGTCGAGTGTCGTGCGGGAACGGTCGGCAGGCCGCCGAAAAGATCGTCTTCAGGGATGGGTGTTCCCGTGGTGTCACGGGTACGGATATAGGTCTCTGTACCAAACGCATAGGAGACTGTGCGTAGGAAGTTTCCCAGCTAGTAAGGAGCCGATCTGGCTGACGTGTGCGTGTAGCGCGGTTCGCTTCCGCTCGATGACGTGACCGACATCGATGCTGGTCGTGATCCGCTGCTCGACGGCTTCCAGCATGTGGAGCGTTTTCCCGGACGGAGCAGGACGATGAATTGCGACGTCGGCCAACGCACGATTCAGTCGTCGCCAATACTCACTGCCATGAGCCTTGTAGTACAGCTTTGCCACAACGTCTCCTGCATCCACGGCATATGTCGCGACGCGGGCGGCATGAACGTGATCAGGATGGCGGGTGCTGTGCGGGTCATACGTGACGACCACCTGCGGCCGATAACGTTCGATGAGTTGTGGGGCCTCGCTGATATAGCGCCTGGCCGGAGTTGGCGGCGCTGCTCGCCGGCATCGACATGTCGGCCTTGACGGGGATGGATGCTGTGGAGGTGCTGCGCGCGCGGCACCGGCAGCTGTGCCACGACCAGGCCAAATGTTGGCGGCGATGGTGGAGGGGGGTTATGCGACCCCGCCGCAGGGCCCGGGCAGGTCGCGCGGCTCGGCGAGTCGCCGCCGTATGCCGCGGATGAGATCGCGCTGCGCCTGGACCTGCCGTGCGGCCAACCGCGAGCACTACTTCGCCGAGACGCTGGTGCAGCGGATGCCTGCGGTGTTCGCCGCGCTGGATACCGGCCGGATTGACCGTGGTAAGGCGTGGATCTTCACCGACTTCTGCGCCGAGCTGACTGCCGAGCACACCGAGGTCGGGTGCCAGGGCTGCTGCTCCCGCATGCCGGGCGGTTGACCACGGGGGAGTTGGCGGCGCGGATCAAGAAGATCGCGATCGCTTTGATCCGGAATGGCCGCTCGCCGCTACGCGTGCGCGGTGCGGGAACGCGACGTCGTCGGGTACTTGAATGACGACGGTACCGCCACGGTGACCGGATCCAATCTACCCACCGATCAGGCTGCGATGGCATGCGCCCGGATCGAGGACCTCGCGAAGGCGGCGAAACGGGCCGGGCATCCCGGCCGGGTCGGGCACCTGCGCGCGGGTCCACCCTGCTCGGCAGCGACCGTCACCCTGGCGAGATTCCCGGCTGGGGAACGATCGGTGCTGACCTTGCCCGCATTATGGCCACCGCGCAGGGCGGCACCCCGTGGTGCTTCGCCATCACGGATGAGGCCGCACCTGGTCTTCGCGGGCATGACTCGGCGCCGACCCCACGCCGGTGGCATCCAATCCTTACCGCGTCGCGGCGGGGTCGTCGAGCTGCACGTCTCCGAAAGCCTGCTCACCGTGCTCGCCGCCGACCCGCCGGCTGCGGTGAGTGTGCCGGAATCATCGCCGACATCGTCCACCAGAACCTGCACCGACACCGGCCCGCAAGATCCCACCGCACGGTTCGCCGGCGCGGCGTTGCGCCGACACATCCAGTTGCGCGACCGATCCTGCGTGTTCATGGGATGCCGGTGCCCGGCCCGTGGCGCCGACCTGGACCACACCCTCGACCACGCCCGACACGGCGCCACGAACGACGCCAATCAGGGACCGGCCTGCCGGCACGACCATCGCCTCAAACACGTCGGCGGGTGGCGGTTGTCCCAACCCGAACCCGGCTATTTCTTCTGGGTCAGCCCCTCGGGGGGATCTGCCACACGCAGCCGCCGCCGATCATCGAAGACCTCCCTGACCCACAACCCGGCCTGCCATACCCCGCCTACGTACCGTTGGCCACGTCGAGGGATTACCGATCCTGCAACGTCCACCACCTCAGCCGGACCCTTCACCAGCGCCTTCACGCGATCCGATCGATCCCGACGAACCGCCGCCGTTCTAGGTGCGCGGCCGATCGGGCCGTTCGCGCAGGCCGGCCCGGCGGTGACGCGTGGTCGGCCAGGGTGTCGGCCCTCGGCGCGAAGCCGACCAGGGCGGCGGGGAAGAACTCCGAGGTTCCCCGGTGTGAATTCTCGGTCGTTGTTGACACCAATGGTATTAGCCGCCGGCCCGGCGTCCTCTTCCCAATGCAAGACCACTCACGGGAGAGGGATCGCCGATGGATCCCACAACGTCGACGCTCGGACGAGCCCGCGCGGAGAGTCCACCCACACACGGAGATCGTCGTGACCGCATCCGGGCGGCGCAGCAGGCGCGGCCCTCGCCACCGGTGGTGCACATCTACGCCGAACCGATGGCCCGGAGCATCGACGCGTCCAGCAGGTCTTCGCCGCTGACCGCACCGTGTTCTCGGTGCGCAGACCTGACCGACACGCACTGCTACACCAGATGCTCGAAGCCCCCAACGAAATCGCCGGTGAGATCGAGGATCTCCTCTCCCGCCACCAACTCTGGCCCCGGTCAGGACTCAACCAGGAGCATGTCATGACACCGGCATTGTCGAAACCGAAACGATTCCGCGCAGACACCTCCGACATGAGTTGCAGGAGGAATCAGTGAAAACACGAAGGCTTTCCACGCGGCAAGCACCCGCCGGACAGAAAACGTCAATCAAGCACCTGGAACATGAGTTCCCCACAGACGCTGATCTGATCTTGCTATGCAGCTTCCGAGCTGACCTTGACGGCGAACAGACTTACGATCAACTGCGCAAGTATCTGCTCGCCGAGGGCTTCCGGGCTCCCCTCGCTCGCTACTTGATCCGCAGCAGCGGGATACTGCAGCGAGTATCCAGGAAGCGCTACCACCTCCGCAGGTACTAAACCCGACGTTCTAGTTGAGTCGGCAAAGTGCTGGTCGGATCCAGCGACCTTTGGCTGCCGCGAGGCACTCGAAGGTCGTAGGTGATGTGAAGCTTGTCGATGATGTGTAGCTCGTCGCCAGTGACTGTGCATCTACCTTCACACCTCCCTGTCCTGGGCTGGGGGAGGGATGTTGCGGTTCGAGCGGAATAGATTGCTCGGAGCTTAGGTCTTCTTGATCTCGGCGAGGCGCTCGTAGTCCTCGCCGGCGGTCTGAAAGTGTTGCCGCGCTAACGCGTCGCGGATCCACTGCCGGAACGGTCGCTGACACGGCAGGGCCAGGTTCACGATCGGAATGCCGCCTGGTCGTTGAGCCACAACAGCAGGGGATCTTTGAGCAGTGCGGCGAGGCGCTCGTATCCGCGAGTCGACGGGTGGTAGGCGTCTCCGGCGGCAACCTCCTGGCTCCAGATCTCGTCGCACGACAGCGCAGCCGTGACATCGGCGAAAGGGACTTCCCGTGCCGCGCATACCTCGCCCATACCAGTGGCCAGGTCATCGATGCGCCGCATCGTCTCGATGTCCGCGACCGGCGGCGGGCCGACCACGAAGGTCGCCCATCGGGCACCGTGCGCGTCGTCGAGCATCTTGCCCAGCACAGCCAGCGTCCGGGATCGGGGAACACGACGCTCCCCGGACCGCACATCGACGTCGTTGAGACCGAAGGCGAACACAACCCCGAAGACGTCGCCGTCCTTGAGCCGCGAACGCACCTCACCGAACCACCGGCGTGACACGTCCACCGAGGTATCGTGCCGAACGCCCAGGTTGTAGACGGTGAGGTCTTGCCGACGGAGCCGCGCAGCCAAGGCAACGTGGCCTACCCATCCTTGACCGGTCAAATCGCCGACCCCGACGACGTAGGAGTCTCCCAACACACAGATGCGTACATCCCGCACGCCCATTGGCTCTGCCCACTCGCTACGTCAGACGACCGCGACGGCCGCTGCTGAGTAGATGTTAGCGCTCAGCGATTGTCAGGACCCCTGGCTATACTTCGAACATATGTTCGACTGACATGCTGGGGGTGGAGAATGGACGAGGGCTTGCGCAGAGTGTTGCGTCAGCGCGTGGAGGCGTATCTGCGCGATGCCGAGCGGCTGCTCCGTGGGGCCGAGCCAGGAGCGGCGTGGCCAGGGGTGCGGGCTCGGCTGCTGCCCCTTGCCACGGCCTGGCGGACCCTGCTGGCAGAGCACGTTCCCGGTCGCCGCGGACGCTGCCGGCACTGCGACCGGGCCTTTCGCCCGTTGCGCAGTCGCCGCCCGCTGTGCTCGGTGTGGCGCACCGCGCACGCCCACCTGGGTGGTGGCTGGCCATCGGATGCCGGCCAGTGATCACGCGAGCACCGCCGTCAGAAGTCGACGCCGTTGTTGCGCAGCCACACGATCGGATTGATCTTCCGGCCTGCCGCGTTCCACACCTCGAAGTGCAGGTGTGGTCCGGTCGAGTTGCCCCGGTTTCCCACCTCGGCGATCTTCTGGCCCGCTCGGACCTTCTGGCCCTCCTTGACCAGCGAGCGATTGATGTGCCCATAGACGGTGGTCGTGCCGTCGGTGTGTCGCAGGCGTACCCAGAGGCCGAAACCGCTGGCGGGGCCGGACTCCGCGACCACGCCGTCGGCGGCAGCGAGGATCGGTGTCCCGATGGAGTTAGCGACGTCGATGCCCCAGTGGAAGACACCCCACCTGGCGCCGTATCCGGAGGTGAGGGTGCCCTTCGCTGGCGAGCTGAACTGGATCCGGCTGGCCTCGGCCTCGCGGGCGATGCGCTGGTCGACGAGGCGTTGGCCCTTGGCCATCGCCTGCACGGCCTCGACCGCTGCGGGCTCCGTAGGCCGAGTTAAGGGCAGGTATTCCGGTGGCGGGGTGGGTCCGCCCATTCCTGTCACCGACGAGGCATTGCGCGCTGAGGCCAACAAGGTGGCGTCGTCGGAGATCACTGCGGTCGGGTTGTCGATTGTCTGGCCCGCGGCCACGAAGGCACCAGCGGCGACGGCTGCTGCGACTACCCGGCCGCGTACGGCAGGCGACGGTGCTGTGAAGAGGTGCGCTGCCCGGGTGACCGAGGGGCCGGGACGTAGCGCCGCCTCTTGTACCGGGGATGGTCGTTGGCCCCCTGGGGAGCGGTGTTGAGCCAAGACCTGCCTTCCCGTTCGGACGTTTGTACTGGCATCGGCCCGGGTATCCCGAGGTGGAAGCGAGTGACCCGGTTCCGCAGCCAGCTGTAATCGGACCGTGACCGTAGGAGCGGGGGGAAGGTAACCAAGGGCGACGCCGACGGGCAAGTCGCCGTTCCGCAATACGCCCGGCTGTATCGGTCAGCGTTGGTTCTCGCGCGCCGTGCGGTCGATCCAGCCGGTTCCCGGAGCCAATTGCTGGGCTCGGGCTGCCGTACGGCGCACCGCCAGCGCCAGACAACGGGTGCTGGTAAGCACGATCGGAAGCTAGCCTGGGTAGGTGAGCGGACGTATCCGGGTGGTCGTCGCTAAACCGGGACTTGACGGGCACGACCGGGGCGCCAAGGTCGTCGCACGTGCGCTTCGTGACGCCGGTATGGAGGTCGTCTACACCGGACTGCACCAGACCCCGGAACAGATCGTGGAGACCGCGCTGCAAGAAGACGCCGACGCGGTAGGGCTCTCGGTGCTCTCTGGTGCCCACATGACACTGTTCGCGCGGGTCATCGAGTTGCTACAGAGCAAGGCCGCCGCCGATGTGCTGGTCTTCGGTGGTGGAATCATTCCCGAAGAAGACATCCCAAAGCTCACCGAACTCGGGGTGGCCAAGGTATTCACCCCCGGCGCCACCACGCACGAGATCATCCACTGGGTGCGGGCGGCCTTGGCCGCGCCAATGGAGTGATCTCTTTTACTGGTGCCAGCGGGCCGCTGCCAGCCGCGACTGGATAGGGTCGGGCGGTCCGTCGGCCGGCCGAGCCCCATCCTGGAGACCTGCGTGGACCTGTACGAGTACCAGGCGAAGGATCTGTTCCAAGCTCACGGGGTGCCGGTACTTCCCGGCCGCGTCGCCACCACCAGCGCGCAGGCCCGAGCCGCCGCTGCAGAGCTGGGCGGCACCGTGGTCGTCAAGGCTCAGGTGAAAACCGGCGGCCGCGGCAAGGCGGGTGGCGTGCAGCTGGCCAGGACACCGGACGAGGCGCAACAGCACGCAGCCGCCATCCTCAACATGGACATCAAGGGCCACACCGTGCACCGCGTGCTGGTGACGCCGGCATCCGACATCGTCGAGGAGTACTACTTCTCTTTCCTGCTTGACCGGGCCAACCGCACCTTCCTCGCGATGGCCAGCGTCGAGGGTGGGATGGACATCGAGGAAGTAGCGGCCACGAAGCCCGAGGCGCTGGCCAAGGTGCCGGTGGATGCAACGTCCGGGGTGGACGCCGCGAAGGCCGCCGAAATCGTCCACGCTGCCAGGTTTCCGGCGGAGGTGGTCGAGGCGGTGGCCGACACTGTGGTGAAGCTGTGGAACGCCTTCGTTGCCGAGGACGCGACCCTGGTGGAGGTCAATCCACTGGTTTGCGACCGGCAGGGAGCGATCATCGCGTTGGACGGAAAGGTGACCCTCGATGACAACGCCCGGTTTCGCCACCCCGGCCACGCCGAACTGGCCGACTCAACAGCACAGGACCCGCTCGAGGCCAAGGCCAGGGCTCGCAACCTCAACTACGTCAAGCTCGACGGTCAGGTCGGCATCATCGGCAATGGTGCGGGACTGGTGATGTCCACTCTGGACGTAGTCGCCTACGCGGGTCAGGCGCACGGTGGGATGAAACCGGCGAACTTTCTCGATATCGGGGGCGGCGCGAACGCGCAGGTCATGGCCGACGGGCTGGACATCATCCTCGGTGACCCCGACGTGCGGTCGGTATTCGTCAACGTCTTCGGCGGAATCACCGCCTGCGACCAGGTGGCTACCGGCATCGTGCAGGCGCTGAACATCCTTGGTGCTACGGCCACCAAGCCGCTGGTGGTCCGGTTGGATGGCAACAACGTTGAGCAAGGTCGCCGGATCCTCGCGCAAGCGGCCCACCCGCTCGTCACCATGGTCGACACGATGGACGCCGCGGCAGATAGAGCCGCCGAGCTCGCCGCGTCGGCCTTTGCCCAGGGAGCCTGACCGTGGCAATCTTCCTGACCAAAGACTCGAAGATCATCGTCCAGGGGATGACTGGTTCGGAGGGGCGCAAGCACACCCAGCGGATGCTGGCTGCGGGCAGCCAGGTCGTCGGCGGGGTCACCCCAGGCAAGGCCGGCCAGGCGGTCGACTTTCAGGGTGCGGCACTTCCGGTGTTCGGCTCGGTTGCCGACGCGATGGCCACTGCCGGCGCGGACGTGAGCGTTGTCTTCGTCCCCCCGCGCTTTGCCAAGGCCGCGGTCATCGAGGCGATCGACGCCGGCATCGGGCTGATCGTGGTGATCACCGAGGGGATCCCGGTGCATGACACCGCCACGTTCTGCGCGCACGCCGGCGCGACCGGTCTGGCGGCCAATCCAGTGCGGACCCGCATCGTCGGCCCGAACTGTCCCGGGGTGATCAGTCCAGGCGCCTCCAATGCGGGCATCATCCCGGCCGACATCACCGGTCCCGGCAGGATCGGCCTGGTGTCCAAGTCCGGCACGCTGACCTACCAGATGATGTTCGAACTACGTGATATCGGTTTCTCCACCTGCGTGGGAATCGGTGGTGACCCGGTCATTGGAACCACCCACATCGACGCGTTGCAGGCCTTTGAAGACGATCCCGACACCGCGGCGGTGGTGATGATCGGCGAGATCGGCGGAGACGCCGAGGAACGCGCCGCCGACTACATCAAAGCCAACATCACCAAACCGGTGATCGGCTACGTCGCAGGCTTCACCGCTCCCGAGGGTAAGACCATGGGCCATGCAGGCGCCATCGTGTCCGGCTCCACCGGCACTGCCGAGGCCAAGAAAGAAGCCCTCGAAGCCGCCGGTGTCCAGGTCGGCAAGACACCGAGCGAAACCGCCGAGCTCATGCGCGAGATCATGAAGTCGCTGTCCTGAGGCCGTCCCATGTTTGCAGTGTGGTGGCCTTCAAGTACCGCAAACCCGGGCTGACGGGGCCTTAAACCGCCACCAACTCGAGCGTCGAATGAGTCGCTCAATCCGGTTGCATCGGGGCGCGTCGTTCTGGCGCTCCTCAGCACCAGGCCAACGGGCTGCGAGGCTGGCAGCCGTGAGCCTACTGTTGCCGGTGTCCCCTCGCGCTCCAGCAGCTGAGGGCACCCGTTCCAGTTGGGCCGCGACGATTGGCCTTGCTTGCTTGCCTGCCGTCGTCGGCTACATCGCTGCCGTTGCCGCGCTCGCATTGATCGGTCTCGCAAGCGGGGCGGCAAGTGGTGCAGATAACTTGATGGCGCGGGTGGCTCAGGTGGGTGCGGTGGGATGGCTTGCCGCGCATCACGTCCCCCTGACCATCGGCGGGTCCCCGCT
>DASQVB010000521.1:0-8404 GCA_035640975.1 Pseudonocardiaceae bacterium | reverse complement strand
CAGGAGGTGCTCGCCGATGTCGGCGCGGTGGGCTGGCCGAAGACCTCGGGAGGTCGTGGGATGCACGTCTACGTGCGGATCGAGCCGCGCTGGAGCTTCGCCGACGTGCGCCGAGCCGCTCGCGCCTTCGCCCACGAGGTGCAGCGGCGTGCACCGGAGCTGGTCACCACGGCGTGGTGGAAGCGGGACCGGACCGACGCGGTGTTCGTGGACTGGAATCAGAACACCCGCGACCACACGATCCGCAGCGCCTACTCGGTACGGGGCGTACCGGAGGCGGTGGTCTCCACCCCACTGCGCTGGGAAGAGGTACCCGACGCCGAGCCCGCAGACTTCACCCTGGCCACCGTGCCGCAGCGGTTCGCGCGCCTGGGCGACGTGCACGCCGGCATCGACGATGCAGTGTTCTCGCTGGAACCGCTGCTCGAATGGGCCGACCGTGCAGAGCACCAAACCTGATCAGCGATTGCTGACCAAGACGTCGGCCAGATCGAATCGGATCGGACGTTCGAGCTGGTCGTAGGTGCAGGAGCGCGGCTCGCGGTCGTCACGCCATCGGACGAACTGGGTGGTGTGCCGGAACCGCACGCCTTCCATGTAGTCGTAGCGGACCTCGACGACACGCTCCGGGCGTAGCGGGACGAAGGACAGGTCCTTGCCGGCGTTCCAGCGGCTGGTCTCCGACTTGCGCGGGGTGCGCTCGCCTTCCTCCTGCCGCGCCCAGGCCCACGGGTGATCGTCGAACGTGGTGACGAGCGGCTGCAGCTCGGTGAACAGTTCCCGGCGCCGCGCCATCGGAAATGCCCCGACCACGCCCACCGACACCAGAACTCCCCGATCGTCGTAGAGCCCAAGGAGCAGTGAGCCGATGGTGCCCGGCCCTGACTTGTGCACCCGGTAGCCGGCCACGACGCAGTCGGCGGTGCGCTCGTGCTTGATCTTGGTCATCACCCGCTTGTCCGGCTCGTAGGCCAGGTCGAGCTGCTTGGCGATGAGGCCGTCGAGCCCGGCGCCTTCGAACTGGTCGAACCATTGGCGAGCGACGTCCTCGTCTCGCGTCGCGCGCGTGATGTACACCGGCGCGGTGACACCAGCGAGCGCATCCACCAACGCTGCGCGTCGCTGGGCGAGCGGCACCTGCATGAGGTCATCATCGCCGAGCGCGAGGAGGTCAAACGCCACGAAGCTGGCCGGGGTCTGCTCGGACAGCAGCGTTACCCGGCTAGCCGCGGGGTGGATGCGCTGCTGCAGCGCCTCGAAGTCCAGGCTGTTGCGTTCCCGATCGGCGATGACGATCTCGCCGTCGATCACCGCCCGGGCCGGGAAGTTCGCGAGTACGGCTTCGACGACCTCGGGGAAGTAGCGGTTCATCGGCCGCTCCTTGCGGCTGCCGATCTCGACCTCGTCACCGTCGCGGAAAATGATCGATCTGAAGCCGTCCCATTTCGGTTCGTAGTGCTGACCAGGAGGGATGGCGGCGGCCGGCTTGGCCAGCATCGGCGCGACGGGAGGCATGACGGGAAGAAGCACGGTCTCAGTGTGCGTCAATCCTGGCCTCGGTCCAGCCGCGGGGTTGCGCTTTCAGCGGGGCTGATGCGGGGACGCTGCGAGCTGGCCGCAGGCGGCGGCGATCTCGCGGCCGCGGGTGTCGCGGACGGTGCAGGGCACTCCGGCGGCGCGCACCCGTGCCATGAACTCCTCCTGCACGGGCCGCGGGCTGGCGTCCCACTCGCTGCCCGGGGTGGGATTCAGCGGGATGAGGTTGACGTGTACCAGGGCGCCTAGGCGGTCGCGCAACAACTGGCCGAGCAGATCTGCTCGCCACGGCTGGTCATTGACGTCGCGGATCAGTGCGTACTCGATGGAAACCCGTCGCCCGGTGGCGTCGGCGTAGCACCGCGCCGCCTCGAGCACCTCGGCCACCTGCCACCGGTTGTTCACCGGGACCAGGGTGTCCCGCAGTTCGTCGTCCGGAGTGTGCAACGACACCGCAAGCGTGACCTGCAGGCCTTCGGCGGCCAGCCGGCGGATCGCCGGGACCAGTCCCACCGTGGACACCGTCACCGACCGTTGGGACAGGTCCAACCCGTCCGGCACCGGGTCGGTGATCCGACGGACAGCGGTGAGCACCCGCTGGTAATTGGCCAGCGGCTCCCCCATCCCCATGAACACGACATTGGACAGCCGTCCAGGTCCGCCGGCCAGCTCACCGTCGCGCATCGCGGCCGCAGCCGCGCGCACCTGATCGACTATCTCGGCAGTGGACAGGTTGCGAGTCAACCCACCCTGCCCGGTGGCGCAGAACGGGCAGGCCATTCCACAACCGGCCTGGCTGGAAACACACACCGTGGCGCGATCCGGGTAGCGCATCAGTACGCTCTCGGTGAGCACGCCGTCCGCCGCCCGCCACAACGTCTTACGGGTGGTGCCACCGTCGCAGGAGACGTGCCGCACCGGGGATGCCAGTTCCGGGAACAGCGCGGCAGCCAACCGGCTTCGGCGGTGTGCGGGCAAGTCGGTCATCACAGCGGGGTCGGTGGTCAGCCGGGCGAAATAATGTCGGGCGAGCTGATCCGCGCGAAAAGCCGGCTCGCCCAACGCGTGCACGACCGCGCGGCGTTGGTCGCGGTCGAGGTCGGCGAGGTGTTGCGGCGGCATGCCCCGCCGCGGGGCGTCGAACATCAAGGGGAGCGCAATCATGTCAGAGTGCAGTGTCCCATGCCGGCGACCGCGGATTCGTGGTGTAGATGCAGGCGGTAACGCACCGGGATAGTCAGCCCTGGGGTCTGCGCAATCGCTCTTGCGGCCACCTCGGGAGTGAACTCGATGCGCAACGCTCGCTCCAGGTCATCCCGATCAGTGAACCGCCAGACCGTGTCCACCCGGCGGCAGTCGAAGCCCTGCCTGGCGAAGAACGCCTCGACCACCTCCGGCCGGTAGCGTGGTGCTGCCGCACACAACCACTGGCCGTAGGGCGCCTGGGTACCATCCAGGTCAATGACGGCCAGCGTCCCGCCGCGGCGCAGCACCCGTCGCGCCTCGGCCAGGCCGCGTTCGCAGCCCGGGCCGAAGAAGTAGGCGATGCGGGCATGCACCAGATCGGCGCTGGAGTCGGCCAGCGGCAGCCGCTGGGCGCAACCTGGTAGGACCCGGACGTTGGGCAGTTCGCGGATCCGCTGGCGGGCGCGGTCCACCAGCGGAGGGTGCGGTTCCACGCCGATCACGCTGCGGGCCCGCTCGGCGAATCGGGGCAGGTGGAAACCGTCTCCGCAGCCGATGTCGACGACGTCGGCGCCGGACCAGTCGATCCGGTCGGCCAACGCCGCCCACAGCGCGCCGTCCGCGTCGACCGCCTGGTTCTCCCGCTCGTAGACCTCGGGCCAGTTCCAGATGTTGGGGCTGGGCAGCACGCCAGACTCGGTCACCGGCCCAGTTTGCCTGCACCGCCCGGTTTGACCGCATCGCACTGTGCCGAAACCGATAGTTGGGGCGAACCGATCGCGTCCACGAATCGTTGTCAGTGCGTGATCGAGGACACATCATTCATCCCCGGTTCGGTGTGTTGGATCGACGTGTCGACGACCGATCCGGCCCGCAGCCGGGACTTCTACGCCGGACTGTTCGGCTGGACATACCTCATCGATCCGGATCCCCACCGTGGGCACTACACCAACGCCCTGCGCGACGGCCTGCCCGTGGCCGGCCTGGGCGGAGTCCCGGTGCCGGCAGGGCAGCCGGCGGCCTGGACGTTGTATCTCGCCACCGCCAACATCGCCCACACCGCCGAGGTATTCAACCAGTGCGGCGGTCGGGTGCTCTACGGACCGATGGACATCCCGGAGCAGGGCAGCATGCTCATCGGGGCCGACCCGACCGGCGGTGTGATCGGCTTTTGGCAACCCGCAAGGCCATGGATGTTCCATACCACCGACACCGGGGCACTGTTCTGGGCCGAGTTGAACACCCGGGACGGTCAGCGGGCCGACGAGTTCTTCGCGAATCTGTTCGGCTACCACCAGCAGCAGCTCGGTGACGGCATCGACATGGACTACACCACCTGGTCACGTGGTGGGCAGATGCTGCTGGGAAGGATACAGATCGGCAAGAACTGGTCTCCTGACATCACCGCGCACTGGATGCTGCACTTCGTGGTGGACCCGAACACTGGCACTGATGCTGCGGTCAACCGTGTCGTCGAACTGGGTGGTCAGGTGCACATCTACCCTTACGACAGCGAGCTGGGCCGGATCGCGCTGGTCTTGGATCCCTCTGGTGCCGCGTTCGCGTTGATTGATCCCACCGTGCAGCTCGAGCCGGCGACGAACAGCATCTCGACGGCGGACGACCCTTACGACGACTGACCGAGGCGGTCCAGGCTTCAGCCGCTGACCGGGACGAACAGGCTCAGCAGCAGCCAGGCAACGACGGCTGACGGCAGCAGCGAGTCGAGCCGGTCCATGAGTCCACCGTGGCCGGGCAGCAGACTACCCATGTCCTTGACGCCGAGGTCACGCTTGATCAGCGATTCGATCAGATCCCCACCGGTGGCCGTGATCACGATCGCAGCCCCGAACAGCAGCCCTTGCCACAGCTGCCCGTCAAGCAAGTAGGTCAGCGTCAGAGCACCGGCAGTGGTCCCGACCACCAGCGATCCGATGAAGCCCTCCCAGGATTTCTTCGGGCTTATCGACGGCGCCATCGGGTGCCGCCCACGCAACACCCCCGCGGCATAGCCCCCGATGTCCGAAGCCACCGCGGCGAGCATCAGGCACAGCGTCCGGGCGGCACCGTCGGCGGGAACGACCAGTAGCGTTGCGAAGGCAGCGAAGCCGGGTACGTAGACCACGGTGAGCACCGAAGCGCCGACGTTTCGGACATAACCCGCCGCACCCTGAGGAAAGTGCCACACCAGGCAGACCAGCGCAGTGATCATGAACGAGATAAGTAACCCATCCCGACCGAACGGCCAGGACAACCACACCATTGCCTGCCCGCCGAGCAACACCGGTGGCAGTGCGATCCGGGTGCCAGCGTGGCGCAACGCCGCGGCGAGCTCCCAGGTCCCCACCACCACGGCCACCGCGATGATCCCGATGAACAGCTGGGGCACGGTGAACAATGCGACCAGGACCCCGCCACCGAGCAGTAGCCCGACGGTGATCGCCGCCCACAGGTTGCGACCCGCCCGCGTGGCGCGGGGGCTCTCGACGGGGTGCACAGCGGCGGCGGGATGCTCGGGAGTCCGGTGCCAGACACTCAGACCTCGAGCAACTCCGATTCCTTGTGCTTGACGAGCTCGTCGACCTGTCCCACGTATCGGTGAGTGGTGGCATCAAGCTCTTTCTCGGCCCGGGCCACCTCATCCTCACCGGCCTCTCCCTGACGAGAGATGCGGCTGAGCTCGTCCTTGGCCTTGCGGCGGATGTTGCGGATGGACACCTTGGCGTCCTCCCCCTTGGCGTGCGCCACCTTGACCAGGTCCCGGCGGCGTTCCTGGGACAGCTGCGGGATGATCACCCGGATGATCGTGCCTTCGTCTGTGGGGTTGACGCCGAGGTCTGAATCCCGGATCGCCTTCGCCATGGGCCGCAGCAGGCTGGGGTCATACGGCTTGATCACCGCCATTCTGGCCTCCGGAACCGTCACGCTGGCCAGCTGGATCAATGGAGTGGTGGCGCCGTAGTAGTCCACCACGATCTTGGAGAACATCGCCGGACTGGCTCGGCCAGTACGCACCGTGGCCAGATCCTCCTTGGCGACCGACACGGCCTTGTCCATCTTCTCCTCGGCGTCGAAGAGAGTGTCGTCGATCACGGCTACTCCTTGTCCGGCTGGCGCCTGGGCGGCGTGGCCCCTACCAGTATCTCCCCTGACTCATTTCCCCGGGGAACCGCCCGACCGGCGGGTCTCACACCGGGGAACTGACCAGGGTCCCGATCGGTTCGCCGCGCACCGCACGTGCGATGTTGCCTTCGGCGAGCAGATTGAACACGATGATCGGTAACTTGTTGTCCATGCATAGGCTGAACGCGGTCGCGTCGGCCACCTTGAGCCCGCGCTCGAGCACCTCGCGATGGGTGATGTGGCGAAACATCGTCGCCGAAGGGTCGGTTTTGGGATCGGCCGTGTACACCCCGTCGACCGCTTTGCCCAGCAGCAGGACCTCACAGCCGATCTCCAGCGCGCGTTGGGCGCCGGTGGTGTCGGTGGAGAAATAGGGCATCCCGACACCCGCGCCGAAGATCACCACACGGCCTTTCTCGAGGTGCCTCATGGCCCGCCGCGGGATATAGGGCTCGGCAACCTGCCCCATGGTGATCGCGGTCTGCACGCGAGTGTCGAGTTTGTGCTCACGCTCCAGGAAGTCCTGCAAAGCCAAACAGTTCATCACGGTCCCGAGCATTCCCATGTAGTCAGCCCGGGACCGTTCCATGCCGCCTTGCTGCAGCTCTTCACCGCGGAAGAAGTTTCCTCCGCCGATCACCACCGCCATCTGGACCCCGGTGGCGACCACGTCGGCGATCTGCCGGGCGACGGCGTGTACCACCTCGGGGTCCACGCCGACGCCGCCGCCGCCGAACATCTCACCGCCGAGCTTGAGCACCACCCGCCGGTACCCAGGGCCCAGCAATCGGTCGGTGTTCATCCTGGATTCATCCCGCCTCAGGCCTGGCCGACCTCGAAGCGGGCGAACCGCCGCACCGTCACTCCGGCGTCATCCAGGACAGCCTTGACAGTCTTCTTGGAATCCTGCACGCAGGACTGCTCCAGCAACACGGTGTCCTTGAAGAAACCGTTGAGACGACCTTCGACGATCCTGGGCAGAGCCTGCTCGGGTTTGCCCTCCTGGCGCGCGGTCTCCTCGGCGATGCGTCGCTCGCTGGCCAGCACGTCAGCCGGCACGTCGTCCCGGGCGACGTAGCGCGGTTTCATCGCAGCAACCTGCATCGCCACGGCGCGCGCCGTCTCAGGTGACCCACCGTGGTACTCGACCAGCACGCCTACCGCGGGTGGCAGGTCCGAAGCGCGGCGGTGCAGGTAGGTGGCCACCTCACCGTCGAAGGACACCACCCGGCGCAACTGCAGCTTTTCGCCGATCTTGGCCGAGACGGTCTGCACCGCGTCGGCCACCGTGCCGCCGTTCAACTCGGCCTGCGCGAGCGTTTCGGCGTCGGCCGGGCGGGTCTGCATCGCCTCAGCGACGATCTTGTCGGCGAGTTCCTGGAAATCGGCGCCCTTGGCCACGAAGTCGGTCTCGCAGTTGAGCTCGATCATCACGCCACCCTCGGCGGCCACCAGCCCATTGGCGGTAGTGCGCTCGGCCCGTTTGCCGACGTCCTTGGCACCCTTGATGCGCAGGAGCTCAACCGCCTGGTCAAAGTCACCACCGGACTCTTCCAGTGCCTTCTTGCAATCCATCATCCCGGAACCGGTCAGGTCCCGGAGTCGCTTGACGTCCGCGGCGGAGTAGTTCGCCATCGTGGCTTCCGTCCTGTCGTACTTGTCTCGTTCTGAAGGGTCGAAGGGTGCGGGCTCTCAGGTGTGCGACACGCCGTTGTTCGCAGTGGCCGGTTCTGCCTGAAGTGCGGCTGGCCGCTCTGCCGGACTGCCGGAGACCAGCAGTTCCTGCTCCCATTCAGCCAGTGGCTCGTCGGTACCGACACCGGCATCGGGCTTGTCCGAGCCGTCGGCTCCACCGGAGCGTCCGGCCCGCGACATCAACCCGTCAGCGGTTGCATCGGCCACCACGCGGGTGAGCAGCGCCGCGGAACGAATCGCGTCATCGTTGCCCGGGATGGGGTAGTCAACCTCGTCGGGGTCGCAGTTGGTGTCCAGGATGGCCACGATCGGGATACCCAACTTGCGGGCTTCGCCAACGGCGATCTGCTCCTTTTTGGTGTCCACCACCCACACTGCGCTGGGGACGCGCTGCATGTCCCGGATGCCGCCCAGGGTCTTCTCCAGCTTGTCCTTCTCCCTGGTGCGCATCAGGATCTCTTTCTTGGTCAGCCCGGTGAATCCCCCGGTCTGTTCCATGGATTCGAGTTCCTTGAGGCGCTGCAAGCGCTTGTGCACGGTAGTGAAGTTCGTGAGCATCCCGCCCAGCCAGCGGTGGTTCACGAAAGGCATGCCCACCCGCTGCGCGTGGTGCGAGATCGCTTCCTGGGCCTGCTTTTTCGTGCCGATGAACAAAATCGAACCGCCGTGGGCCACGGTTTGCTTGATGAACTCGTAGGCGCGGTCGATGTAGGTCAACGTCTGCTGCAAGTCGATGATGTAGATGCCGTTGCGCTCGGTGAAGATGTAACGCTTCATCTTCGGGTTCCAGCGGCGGGTCTGGTGCCCGAAGTGCACGCCGGAATCGAGCAGCTGCTTCATGGTGACGACGGCCATGGCCGGTGCA
>DASQVB010000520.1:0-11126 GCA_035640975.1 Pseudonocardiaceae bacterium | reverse complement strand
TACATCCAGTGCTGGCCCAGCGCGGAGCCGGTGTAGGGAGCCAGCCACTTGTAGCCAGCCGAATCAGATGCCGGTGCCGCGATGATGGTGGTGTACTGCAGGGCGCCGGCGTCCTCCAGCGTCTGGCGGACCGCCGCGATGGTGGTGCCCTTCTGGCCGATCGCCACGTAGATGCAGCGCACCTGCTTGGCGGGATCGTCGGTCTCCCAGTTCGCCTTCTGGTTGATGATCGTGTCGATACACACCGCGGTCTTGCCGGTCTTGCGGTCACCGATGATGAGCTGGCGCTGGCCGCGACCGATCGGGGTCTGCGAGTCGATCGCCTTGATGCCCGTCTGCAGTGGCTCCTTCACCGGCTGCCGGTCGATCACCGAGGGCGCCTGCAGCTCAAGCACACGCTGCTCGTCGGCGGCGATGTCACCCAGGCCGTCCAGCGGGTATCCCAGCGGGTCCACCGCCCGGCCGAGGAACTCGTCCCCCACGGGGACCGACAGGATCCGGCCGGTTCGCCGGACCTCCTGGCCTTCTTCGATGGTCCCGAAGTTGCCCAGGATCACCGCACCGATCTCGCGCACTTCCAGGTTGAGCGCGACACCCAGCACGCCACCGGGGAATTCCAGCAGCTCGTTGGTCATTGCCGAGGGCAGGCCCTCGACCCGGGCGATCCCGTCACCGGCATAGGTGACAACGCCCACCTCCTCACGCGAGGTGTCGGTCGAGAAGGACGTGACGTAGTTCTCGATCGCTCTCTGGATCTCGTCCGAGGAGATCGTCAGCTCCGCCATGGCTCTCTTTCCCTGCTCTCGTGTCGATCGTTCTGCGTGCGCGTCATCGAGACATCCATTGACGCGCCTTGTCCAGCCGGGCCGCCACGCTGCCGTCGATCACCTCGTCGCCCACTCGGATCACCAGCCCACCCAGCAGCTCGGGATCGAGGTCGACCTTGAGCGAGATCGGCCGCTGGTAGATCCGGTCGAGCACGTCGAGCAACCGCTGTTGCTGCTGCTGCGACAGCGGGCCCGCGGCGCTGACGTGGGCCACCGACCGTTCCCGGCGGCTCGCTGCCCGATCCACCAGTACCTCGACGATCTCCTCGAGCGGTCGCCGGCGTGGCGCCCGAACCGCCTGTTCCAGGAGCCGGCGAGTCACCGGGCGGCTGCGATCGGCCAACACCGTGTTCAGCAGCTCCAGCCGCTGCGCGGCCGACGCACTCTCGTCCCCCAGTAACGTCGCCAGGCGCGGTTGAGCGGCCAGGATGCGACCAAACCGGAACAGCTCGTCCTCGACATCCTCGAGGCTGCGGTCTCCCTCGGCCAGCATGAGCAGGGCCTGCCTGGCCAGCTCCTCGATCCCGTCGACCAAGTCCAGCGGCCGGGACCAGCGCGAGACGACCACGTCACCCAACACCTGCAGCGTGATCCGGCCCACTTTGCCGCCGAACAAAGCTTCGACCATCTGCTTACGAACCTCGGGAGGCGCCGCGGAATCGGCAAGGTGCCGCCGGATCGCCGGCTGCTGTCCGAGCACCGCCGCGACAGCGCCCAGGTCGTCGCCCACACGCTCGCGGTCCTGAGCATTTGCCCCTGAGATGCGCTTATCGAGCTGCTCGCGGGCCGTGGCCAAGGCTGCCCTGCTGGCCGGTTGCATCAGCGCTTCCACCGCCCGCCGGGCACCGACACGGCACCGTCAGTCCCGCTTTCGGTGGCGGCCATACCCTGCAGCTCATCGAGGAAGCGATCCACCGTGCCGGCCCGCCGGGCGTCGTCAGCAACCGACTCACCGACAATGCGACCGGCCAGTGTCACGGCCAACTTGCCCAACTCCCCGCGCAATTCGCGCACGACCTGCTCACGTTGGGTGGCCAGCTGCTCCTCGCCGCGCTGACGGATCCGCGCGACCTCCTGCTCGGCCTGCTGACGCATCTCGTCCTTGATTTCCTGCGCATCGGCGCGGGCCGTCTCCCGGATCTTGGCCGCCTCGACGCGAGCCTCAGCAAGCGCCTGGGAGTAACGGGCCTCGGCCTCGTCCAAGCGCGTGCGGGCCTGCTGAGCTTCCTCGATCTGCCGGCGGACCATCTCCTGGCGCTCGTTCATCGCCCGCTTGACCGGGGGTACCACGTAACGCCAGACCACGCCGAGCACGAGCAGGAAAATCACCAGCTCGACGAAGAACGTCGCGTTGGGGATCAGGAAGATGTTGCCACCACCTGCGGCGGCCAGATTGTGCGAGCTCATGGTTTACCGTCCCTGCAGATCATCTGTGCCAAGATCAGCCGCCGGCGAGCGCGAAGACGAACACCGCCATGAAGGCCAGGTTGATGAAGTACATCGCCTCGACCAGACCCACCGTCAGGAAGAAGATGGTGAACAGCCGGCCTTGCGCCTCGGGCTGGCGAGCAACGCCCTGGATCGTCGCGCCGCCGGCCAGCCCATCACCGATGGCGGCACCGATCGCACCCCCGGCCAAGGCGATACCCCCGCCGATGAAGGCACCCGCGAGCTGGACGTTGCCCGTGATGCCGCCCCCCTGGGCAAGGAGCAGTTCAGAAAAACTCATATCTTTACCCTCTTGTCCTCAAGCTTAGGTTGGCTTTGGCTGGGCCAAAGGATTCCTGATCATGACCTCACAGAGGCGACGGAGAACCGTTAGTGGGCCCCCTCCTCGTCCTGGCCGGCCGCGAATCCGAAGTACAGGATCGTCAGCAGCGCGAAGATCAGCGCCTGGAGCAGGCCGATGAACAGGTCGAACAACTTCCACGCCGTGGTCGGTGCCCAATTCACGACGGCCGGCAGCAGCGCGATGACGCTGACCATCACGGTGCCCGCGAGGATGTTGCCGAACAGTCGCAGCGCGAGGGTGATCGGCTTGGTGAGCTCCTCGATGATATTCAGCGGGAGCATCGCCGGGTAAGGCTCCACGAAATGCCTGAAGTAGTGCTTGCCTTTGACCCGAATCCCCGTGATATGCACAAGGATGATCACGAAGAAGGCCAGCGCGAAGGTGAGGTTCACGTCTGATGTCGGTGGCCGGACGTAGGCTTCCCAGGCATGCGGGAGGATCGCCATCCAGTTCGAAATCAAAATGAAGAAGAACAGTGCGATCGCCAGCGGCACGACAAAAGGCGCGGTGCGGATGCCGACGTTGCTCTCAACCTGGCGCTCCACCTGGTTGGTCACCGTCTCGAAGGTGAGCTGCAGGCCACTGGGCACCTTGGAGGTCGACTTGGCCGCAAGGTAAAGACCGAATCCGAGGACGATCACCGCGGCGATCACCGTGGAGATCACGGTGTCGGCATTGATCGTCAGCCCCAGCACGTGCCACTCGATGTGCTCACCGACCTGCACGCCGCCTTCCGCAGCCACTACCAGCTCGTTCATACCGGGGCCCCCGGGTGGTCCTTGATTCCGGATTGGCCGTCGACCTTAGAGCGACGCAGCTCCTTGATCAGTGGAACCGATGCCATGAAGATCATCAATAGCTGAAGGGCGGCAAGCCCGGCGAACACCCCAAGGCCCTCCGGCTGCACCACCATTGCCAAACCGACAGCGAGCGCGGTGATCAGCGCGAGCCGGGCGAGCACGGCCACGGCGAAGCGCCGTTTACTCGGATCGCCACTGGCCGCAAAGCGCGCCGCGGAGCGCTGCACCAACCTCGTGTTAAGCAGTCCCAGCCCGAGCCCACCACAGAAAAACGCTGCCGCCAGCGGGTAACCCATCGGTGCTAACACCACGAAACTGGCGACACCGAGGCACGCCGCAATGAGCGTGGCCCGGGGTAGATTGACGGCCGATCTGGTCGATGTGATCACGTCAGTGGTCACGGGCCCTCCGATGGGCTGATACATGTCGACACCATAGGTGCGGCACTTACTCCTTCAGAAACTTCGTGAACTTGGTGTAGATGAAGACGCTGGCACCGGCGATGCCGAGGACCAAACCAGCCAGGATGCACGCCGGAAAGGTGTCCAATATCTCGTCGACCAACCAGCCGAGACCCAGCCCGGCGAGGAGGATCGCTGCGGTCGCGGCTCCGAGGCCGAGTAAAGTTGCGAGTTCTGGGCCGTTGCGTCGTTCCACGACCACCTATCCCAGTGCGCATAACCTCAGTGCACATAACCTCAGCGCGCGCATGGCGTCACCCGCCGCCATCGCTCAAAAGCACTCCTCGCAGTCCAGAGACAGCGCGCATGACGAGTAGTCATGATCATGAACACTGTCGATGGGCCGGCCTGACCTCAAATCCCACGCCCAGGTGGGACGAACCAGACGTTATCACACGGCACGTTGCACCCTGTGCTCGCCCCCGCCACTTCTAGCTGCGCTTCTGCCGGCGCGACCGGCGGCGGACAGAGCGGAAAGTCAACGCGCGGGTAACCGGGGAACCATCGAGCCAAGCACGGCGATAAGCAGGCCAAGCATGATCGCCCATACCACGACATAGACGTCGAACACGGTCAGCGCAACGGCTCCGAAAGCGAGCAGGGCCGCCCAAAGGTAGATCAATAACACAGCCCGGCGGTGCGAATGCCCGATCTCGAGTAGCCGGTGGTGCAGGTGCAACTTGTCGGCGGCGAACGGGCTGTGGCCGGCGCGGGTGCGGCGCACCACCGCAAGCAGCAGGTCCAGCAGGGGCACGAACAGCACCGCGGCCACCACCAGCAGTGGGGAGAACAGCGCCAGCACGTCGGTGGCGCCGTAAGTGACGAGATCCACCCGGCCGGACGCGCTGGTGGAGGCGGCGGCCAGCATCAGGCCAATGAGCATCGCCCCGGAATCGCCCATGAAGATCCGGGCCGGTTGGAAATTGTGCGGCAGAAAGCCCAGGCACGCACCGGCGATCAGGGCCGCGATCAGCGTCGGTGGGTACGCCGACACACTGCCGCCAGATCTGTCGAGCAGTTGCAGCGCGAACGCCCCGATGGCCACTGCGGCGATCAATCCGATGCCGGCGGCCAGCCCGTCGAGCCCGTCGATGAAGTTCATCGCGTTCATCAGCACCACGGCCAGCGCGACCGTGACCAGCACCGCTTGGTCCTGACCCAGGACGAGCCCCACCGAACCGACCGAATCGGCATCGCCGCTCCACGGCACCCAGGGGAAGATGAACCATTGCACGCCGAAGAGCACCAGCACCCCCGCGGCCGTGACCTGCCCGGCGAACTTGGTGAGCGAGTCCAGTTCGAACCTGTCGTCCAGCGCGCCGATCAGCATGATGATGCCGCCCGCGACCAGCACCCCCATGACGTCCCCGGAGAACTCGAAAGACCTGCGCAGCACCGGTAGCTGGTGAGCCAGCAGGACACCGCCGAGGATCCCGCCGTACATCGCCACCCCACCCAACCGTGGGATCGGGGCGCGGTGCACGTCACGCTCACGGGGCATCGCCACCGCGCCAGTGCGCAGCGCAAGCTGCCGGACCAGCCCGGTGAGCAGGAAGGTCACCACCGCAGCGGTGAGCCCGACCAGCAGGTACTCCCGCAGCGGCAGTCCGGATGCAACGGGCACGGGTCCCACGACAGGCAGGCTAGCCCCGGTACGATTCAGCCCCGCCGGTAGGCCAGATCCTGCCCGCCGCCGGGTGGTCGTTGCCGAAGTGTTGATGACGAGCTGTCAGCGGGACACCTGGATGGTGAGGCCTAGCACCTCGCTGAGCTCGGCGACGGTCACGGCGCCTTCGCGGAGTACCACCGGTTCGTCAGCGGTGAGGTCGACGATCGTGGACGCCAGCGGTTCGCCGGAGGTCCCACCGTCGAGGTACACCGGTACCCGCTCGGCAAGCTGTTCGCGGGCCTGCTCGACGGTGGTCGCCGGCGGTTGGCCAGAACGGTTCGCGCTGGACACCGCCATCGGACCCACGTCGCGGAGCAGCTCGAGGGCCACCGGATGCAGCGGCATCCGCAGCATGACGGTTCCCCGAGTATCACCCAGGTCCCATGCCAGTGACGACGCGTGTGGCAATACCAGCGACAGCCCACCGGGCCAGAATGCCTCGATCAGTTTCCGGGCCGGTGACGGTACACCCAGCACCAGGCCGTCCACAGTTGACCAGGAACCCACCAGAACCGGGACCGGCATATCCCGTCCCCGCCCCTTGGCGTCCAGCAACGCTTGTACCGCCGCCGAGGAAAAAGCATCGCAACCTAGCCCGTAGACGGTGTCCGTCGGAAGCACCACGAGCTGGCCTGCGCGGACTGCGCTGGCGGCCGCGGTCAGCCCGGCAGCGCGGCTGTCGGGCCGGGCGCAGTCGTAGACGTAGCTCACGGATCCGCAGACTACGACCGCTGGCCGGTGCGGCGTCGACGGCGGGGGATGTTTGACACCTTGGTGATCAGCAAGGCACCATCCCGGTGCGGGGGAGGGTCCTTTGGTTCCGGAGGCTTATGTGCCCGCGCATCGCCGTGTCATCGTCGCCGTCGTCGCAACCGCTCTCGTCCTGCTCGGCCTTGCCGGCACCGGAGCCGTTCAAACGACCGCGGCCGCCCAGACCGCCAGTGCGCCGGAGCGCTATGTAGCGCTCGGTGACTCGTATGCGTCCGGGCCGGAGATCCCGGTGCAGCGATTCGATCCGCTCGGCTGCCGTCGCTCAAACAGTAACTACCCGTCGGTGCTCGCCGCGGCACTCGGCATCCGCGACTTCACCGACGTGAGCTGCAGCGGCGCGCAGACCGAGAACATGACAGACGTGCAACGCGTGCCGCTGGGCAGCAATCCACCCCAGTTCAACGCCTTGGCACCGGACACCGACCTGGTCACGCTGACCATCAGCGGCAACGACATCGGGTTCAGCAACATCTTTCTCACCTGTGCCCGGCTCAGCTCCACCAACCCACTGGGCAACCCGTGTGAGCAGCAGGCCACCGCCGGCGGCACAGATATCTACGCGCAGCGCATCGCCGCCGAAGCGCCGAACGTCGCCAGGGTGCTGGAGGGCATCCGGCAGCGCTCCCCGCAAGCAACCGTGCTGCTGGTGGGCTACCTGCGGATCGTCCCACCTGAGGTCGGGTGCTATCCGATCTTCCCGATCGCCCGCGGTGACGTGCCCTACCTCGACGGCATCCAGCAGCAGCTCAACGCCATGCTCGCCGATCAAGCCAGCGACCACGGCGCGGTATTCGTCGATTCCTACGCCGGCTCGCTGGGCCACGATGCCTGCAAGCTGCCCGGCGTGAAGTGGGTGGAGGGGATCGCGCCGACCAGCCCGGCCGCCCAGGTGCACCCCAACGCCCTCGGCATGCGAGAGGTGGCTGCCCTGGCCCTGGATGCGCTGCGGCAGCCGACAACCCTGCGGTGACACGGTGACGCGCCGCTTTGACAGGACGTGATCTCCAACGGCACGATCTGCGTCGGTGAGGTTCGTTCGCTGTTCGGGGGCTCATGTGGCTGTGCATCGCCGTGCCGTGGTGGCGGCTGCCGGCGCCGCGCTCGCCCTGGCCGGGCTTGCCGGCACGGGAGCGGGTCAGGCGACCGCAGCCGCGCAGATCCCCACGGCACCGAAGCACTATGTCGCGCTCGGCGACTCCTATGCAGCCGGTCCGGCAATCCCGGTGCAGCGGACTGATCCGATTGGCTGCGGGCGCTCCACTCGCAACTACCCGGCGCTGGTCGCCGAGGCACTCGGCGTCGCCGACTACACCGACGTGAGCTGTAGCGGCGCGAGAACCGATCACATGACGACCGCCCAGCAAGGGCCGCTCAGCGGCGGGGGCACGAACCCACCCCAGCTCGACGCCCTGCGGCCGGACACCGACCTGGTCACCGTGACCATCGGCGGCAATGACTTCGGCCTCAGCGACATCTACAACACGTGCTTCGCGCTCAGCAGCACCAACCCGCTGGGCGACCCGTGCCGGCGGCAGGCCACCGCCGGTGGCGCAGACGTTTACGCCCAGCGCATCCCCGCCGTGGCACCGAAGCTCGCCGGGGTGCTGACGGGTATCCGGCAACGCTCCCCGAATGCGACCGTGATCCTGGTGGGCTACCTGCGAATCCTGCCGCCCACGGCCGGCTGCTACCCGGTCTTCCCGATTGCCCGCGGCGATGTGCCCTACCTGGACGGCCTAAAGCAGCAACTTACCGCCATGCTGGCCGACCAGGCCCGCACTCACGGGGCGGCATTCGTCGACTCCTACGCCGGATCATCGGACCGCGACGTGTGCCAGCAGCCCGAAGTGAGGTGGGTGGAGGGGACTGTCCCTACCAGCCCGGCCTATCAGATGCACCCCAATGGCCGCGGCATGCATGCAGTCGCCTCCCTCACCCTGGACACACTCAAAATCGGGGATTGAGGGAGACGGGCAGCGCGCGGCGCCGGGCAGTGGCAAACCGCGGGCGGCCGTTGAGGTCGACATGGCCGGCCACGTCGGTGAGCACTCGCCGGGCGGCCAGCAACGCGGGGACGGCTTGGGCGTGCGAGTCGTCGTGTTCGATAGCGATGCTGCCGCCCTCCCGCAGCAACCGGGTGCCGGTGCGCACCACCTCGGGGATGACGGCGAGTCCGTCGTCACCGGCGAAGACGGCGGTAGGTGGGTCGTGCAGGGCGACCTCGGGCGGCACCGCAGCGCTGCACGGCACATAGGGCGGATTGCACAGCACCAGATCGGCCATCCCGTCCAATGCGCCGAGCACTCCCGGCTCGGCGACGTCGCCGGCGTAGAGCACCACCGGGGTGTCCCCCGCCGCCGCCCTGACGTCAGCGTTATGCCGCGCCCAGCTCAGCGCCGCGGGGTGGAGTTCCAACGCATGCACCTGCGCATCGGGCCTGGCGTGTGCCACCGCCAGGGCTAGTGCGCCGGAGCCGGTGCAGAGATCGACCACCAGCGGCCGCTGCACGTCCTCCAGCGCAGCCAGGCCCCACGCCAGCAGCACTTCGGTCTCAGGACGCGGGATGAACACGCCGGGCCCCACTGCGACCTCGACAGCACCCAGCGCGGCGGTCCCGGTGAGGTGTTGCAATGGCACCCGTGCAGCGCGCCGGGACACCAGCTCACGCAATGCATCAATCACCAGCGGATCTACCAGCGGAACCATTGATAGCCGTCCACGCTGCACGCCGAGCACGTGCGCGGCGAGCAGTTCGGCGTCCACCCGCGGGGAGGCCACGCCGGCCTCGGTGAGGATCCGCTGCGCCTCGAGCACAGCCAGGCGCAGCGGTTGCCTACCCACGAGCGCTTCGATTCACGATTGTCGCAGCAGCAACTCGCGGTCCGCCCCGGTCAGCGCGTCGAGCACCCCGTCGAGGTCTCCGTCGAGCACTGCATCGAGGTTGTGAGCCTTGTAGTTGACCCGGTGGTCGGAGATCCGGTTTTCCGGGAAGTTGTAGGTGCGCACTCGCTCGGAGCGGTCCACCGTGCGAACCTGCGAGCGGCGCTGCTCAGAGGCCTCCTGCTGGGCCTTCTCCTCGGCCAGCGCCTGTAACCTGGCCCGCAGCACCGCGGTGGCCCGGATCCGGTTCTGAATCTGCGACTTCTCGTTCTGGCACGACACCACGGTGCCGGTCGGCAGGTGAGTGATGCGCACCGCGGAGTCGGTGGTGTTGACACTCTGCCCACCGGGGCCAGAAGAGCGGTAGACGTCGATCCGCAGATCCTTCTCATCGAGATCGATCTCGATCTCATCAGGTTCGGGGTAGACCAGCACCCCCGCCGCCGAGGTGTGAATCCGCCCAGCCGACTCGGTGATCGGGACCCGCTGCACCCGATGCACCCCACCCTCGAACTTCAACCGTTCCCAGACACCGGACTGTGCCGATGTTGCTGATTTCATCGCGACCGTGACGTCCTTGTAACCACCGAGCTCGGCCTCGGTAGCATCGAGCACTTCGGCCTGCCAGCCGTGGCGCTCGGCGTAGCGCAGATACATCCGCAGCAGGTCTCCGGCGAACAGCGCGGACTCGGCGCCGCCCTCCCCTGACTTGATCTCCATGACCACGTCGGAGCTGTCGTGGGGGTCGCGTGGCAATAACAACTCGGCAAGCTCTGTCTCCAGCTGCGGGATTCGCTCCGCGAGGGTGTCAGCCTCGGCAGCGAAGGCCGGATCCTCAGCAGCCAGCTCGCGACCCGCCGCGACGTCGCTGCGGGTCTGCTCCAGCTCACGGATCACCCGCACGATGCGGGACAGCTCTCCGTAGCGCCGTCCCGCCTTACGGGCTGCGTCCTGATCAGCATGCAGCGCGGGGTCGGCGAGCCGGCGCTCCAGGTCTGCGTGCTGGTCCAGCAGCGCCTGAACTGCCGTGGTGTCCACGGATCTCACCGATTTCTCTGTTATTGAGCCCTGATTTAGGGCCCTACTTCTGCCTTTTGCCGTAGCGCTTCTCGAAGCGAGCCACCCGGCCACCGGTGTCCAGGAGCTTCTGCTTGCCGGTGTAGAAGGGGTGGCAGTTGGAGCACAGGTCGGCATGAATTTGACCGTCACGCTTGGTGCTGCGGGTGGTGAAGGAGTTGCCGCAACTGCAGGTGACCTGCGTGTCGACGTACTGCGGGTGGATGCCCTGTTTCATGGATGTCCTCTCCTCATGGCCGCCGGGTCCCCGCCGCGCATGGACGGGGTGAACCGGAGCCGAACTGCGTGAGCCGCAGCGAGCGCTGACAGTGTGCCAGACGGCCCAGCACCAGATGAAACCGTCAGCTGCACTGCAGTGTTCCCGCCTTGAGCGCGATCAGGCCTTGAACCCCCGAGCACGACACACCGGACGTCACAGTGCGACACGCCGTGCGGGGAGGTGGTCAGTCGTCGCCGTTGCCGGCGGCGGACTTCGAGACCTGCATGAGGAACTCGATGTTGGTTCGGGTCTTGCGCAGCCGGTCCAGCAGCACGTCGATGGCCTGCTGGGACTCCAGCCCAGACAGCACACGGCGCAGCTTGTGGTGGATGGCCAACTCGTCCGGGGGCAGCAGCAGCTCCTCTTTGCGGGTACCGGACGGGTTGACGTCGATAGCGGGGAAGATCCGCTTGTCAGCGATCTTACGATCCAGTTTGAGCTCGGCGTTGCCGGTTCCCTTGAACTCCTCGAAGATCACTGTGTCCATCGTCGAACCGGTCTCCACCAGCGCGGTCGCGAAGATGGTCAGCGATCCGCCATCCTCGATGTTGCGGGCCGCCCCGAGGAACCGCTTCGGCGGGTACAGCGCG
>DASQVB010000519.1:0-6277 GCA_035640975.1 Pseudonocardiaceae bacterium | reverse complement strand
ACCAGCGGGACCGATGGCTGCGGGACAACCGCCCCCCGCACCACGATCCCGCACCATGACCTTCAGTGCAGGGTGACGGTCAGGGTCTGAGATAGCGAGACTGCCGCAACCCGAGTCGCCGCCACGGGGTCCAACGCGACCAGCACCAGCCTGCCGTCGCGCTCCCCGCTGCGTGTGCCGGCTTCCAGCACCGCGAGCACTCGGGCGCTGCGGGCCAGCACCACCGGCTCGTCTTGCCGCTCGCCTACGGTGACCACATCTACCGCGGCACCGGGATGCAGTAATGCGGCGACGTCCGGGTCCGCAAGCCGCAACGGGACGCTCACCGCGTCCGGCTGCGCTGAGACCGTTCGGGCCAGAGCCGTGCCGGTCAGTCGGACATCGGTCAGCGGTTCACCACGCCGGACCGGTGCCGCCAGCGTCCGGCCCAGTACCGCATCCGGGGTCCGGGCGGCACCGTCGGGTACCACCTGAGCGGGTACCCCGCGCATCGTCACCTCGGCTGCCTGCAGGACGGTGCCCGGAGCTAGATCCTGCGTAGCGACTACTACCGCGACGGTGGATCCCTTCCCGGGAGCCAGCGCCAGCACCGCGGCGACCACGACGAGCGCTGCAGCGGCGACCCGGCGCAGGAGCAGGGTGCGACCGAAGCCGGACCCACGCCACAGTACATCCCACCGCTCCCGCAGCAGCGGCGCCAACGTGCGCGGTCCACTGTGATGTCGCCATCGCCCCATTTCCGCCTCCCAGTTCTGTCCAGCACGGCTATGGCGCGACGCTAGACAAGATCCGCCTGGAGCCGGGGTTCATGAGGGACAGGCTGTGGAAAACCGGGTGGGTGGGGACAACTCCCGATCAGGAAGCGGCCGTGGTCGCCGAACCTGAGGATGATGCCGAGCCGGACTTGGATGTCGAGTCCGTAGTGGACTTGGATTCGGATCCCGGCTTGGGTTTGCCATTCGAGCTGGATTCGGACTTCTCTTTCGAACCCGAGTCGGATTTGTCCTTCACGCCCGAATCGTCCCCGCTACTGGCGCGGCTGTCATTGCGATAGAAACCGCTACCCTTGAAGACGATGCCTACCGAGGAGAACAACTTGCGCAGCCGACCGGAGCACTCCGGGCAGTCGGTCAACGACGGATCGGTGAACTTCTGCACGGCGTCGAAGTGGTGCTCACACGCGGTACACGCGTAGGAGTAGGTCGGCACGTCTCGCCTCCACGTACTGGCACTCTGCACACGAGAGTGCCAGTACGATGATGCGCCCGGGCGGCACCGCTACGCAAACGTGCACGTCAGGGTCGTGCTAATGCAAGCAAACCTTTTCCTGGCGTCAGGGCCGCGCTGACCGGAACGTCGTGCGGCTGCACCGGCAGCGAGGCGAGCACCTCGTCGTCACGGACAATGGCCACCAGAGGGGTGCCCGGAGCCGCTAACGGCAGGGTCCGATCGTAGTACCCACCGCCGCGGCCCAACCGAACCCCGTGCAGGTCGACGGCCAGCGCCGGCACTAGCACCAGCACCGCGGTGGCGATCGCCGCGCAACCCAGCCGTGGCCCGATGGGTTCGTACAGGCCGAACGGCCCGACCCGAAGCGACCCCATGCCGGTGTACTCCGCCCAGTCCAGCGGGCCAGGGTCACCGACTACCGGCAGCAGCACCCGGCAGCCGCGGCACACCAGGCCGTCGAGTAGGGCGGGTGAACCCGGTTCGGTGCCGACCGGCCAGTACGCACAGACCGCGCCGGGCGAACCCAGTGGTAGCCGGGCCGCAGCCAGGGCGACCGCTTCCGCCTCCCGCACCACCGCCGGTACCGCCCGCCGCGCTGCGGTCAGCCGCCGCCGCAGCTCCCACTTGGCGATCTCGTCCACGTAACCGCCCGACATGCAGACTTATCGGGCTATGGACGCCCCGATAGCCCCGATAAGTCTGCATGTCGCGTCGGGGTGGACGCCAACGCATGCTGCGCTACGGGTCGATAGGGTCGTGGGTCATGAGCTCCCCGATTCGTGCTACACCCGGGCACCGTGTGTTTCGCACCGCCGTGGTGCCAGCCGCAGGGCTCGGTACCCGGTTTTTACCGGCGACCAAGACCGTGCCCAAGGAGCTCCTCCCGGTGGTGGACACCCCGGCGATCGAGTACATCGCGGCCGAGGCGGCGCAGGCCGGCGCCGAGCGACTCGTGCTCGTGGTTTCGCCGGGTAAGGAGTCGGTGGCCGCCCACTTCGACTCGAGCCCGGACCTGGAGGCCGAACTGCGCGGACGTGACAAGGAAGCGTTACTGGCCAAGGTGCGCCGGGCACCCGCGCTGATCCGGGTCGAGGTCGCGTTGCAGCACAAGCCGCTGGGCCTTGGGCATGCGGTGGCCTGCGCCGAGCCGTCGCTGGCCGAGTCCGACGATGCCGTGGCCGTCTTGTTGCCCGACGATTTCGTGCTGCCCACCGGTGTCCTGGCCAAGATGGCCGCGGTTCACCAGCGCTACGGCGGCAGTGTGCTCTGCGCCTTCCATGTCCCCCTCGAGCAGATCTCCGCGTACGGAGTGTTCGACGTCGATGACGTTGATGACCTTGATGACGCTGACGTCAAGCGACTGGGTGGCATGGTGGAGAAACCGCCGCCCGATCAGGCGCCGTCCACGTTGGCCGCGGCCGGTCGCTACTTGCTGGACCGGGCAGTGTTCGACGCGCTGCACCGGATCGCGCCCGGCGCTGGTGGCGAGCTACAGCTCACCGACGCCATCGCATTGTTGATCGATGAGGGCCATCCGGTGCACGTCGTGGTGCACCGCGGTGAGCGCCACGACCTGGGCAATCCGGCAGGATTGCTCAAGGCTTCGGTGGGCTTTGCGCTGGAGGATCCCGAGATCGGTCCAGACCTGCGGATCTGGTTGCGCGACAGGTTGGAGCAGGAGAGCGCGTGAGGTCGCTGGATGAGCAACTCGGGCGGGTGCTGGACGCCGCGGTGCGTCCGGCGCCGGTGCGGGTGGCAATCTCTGAGGCACAGGGGATGCTGTGTGCCGAGGAGATCGTGGCGCAGCGCGCGCTGCCGGGCTTCGACCAGGCGGCGGTCGACGGGTACGCCGTGCGCAGCATCGACGTCACGGAGGTTCCGGTCACGTTGCCAGTGGTCGGCGAGATTGCTGCGGGGTCGCTGCAGCCGATGCGGTTGCAGCCTGGTCAGGCGGTCCGGGTCGCCACCGGCTCGGCGCTGCCCGCCCTGGCTGACGCGGTCGTTCCGCTGGGACACGCCGAGCGCGGCGCTGAGCACGCAGCGCGGGTCACCGTGACGCGGACGGTTCCTTCCCGGGCCTACGTGCGTCGCACCGGGGACGACGTGCAAACCGGTGACGTGGCGGTACGTCCGGGTGCGGTGATCGGCTCGGCGCAGGTCGGACTGCTCGCCGCGGTAGGACGAGCCAAGGTCCGGGTACACCCGCGGCCGAGGTTGTCGGTGCTGTCGGTCGGCGATGAGCTGGTCGACGTCGATCGCACGCCGGGAACCGGGCAGCTTTACGACGTCAATTCCTATGCGCTGGCCGCGGCGGCCCGCGACGCCGGTGCTGACGTGCACCGGGTCGGCATCGCCCCCAGCGATCCCTCCCGACTGCGGGACGCGGTGGAGGGCAGGCTGCTGGTCTCCGAGATCGTGGTGGTGACCGGGGCGGCCGGTGGGTCCGTGGGTGACGAGTTATGCACTGCGCTGGCCGAGCTCGGCCCGTTGGACGTGGGGCGGGTGGCCATGCACCCCGGTTCGGTGCAGGGCTTTGGCCGGCTAGGCCCTGACTCGGTGCCTACCTTCTTGCTGTCGAGCAATCCGATCAGCGCGCTGGTGGTCTTCGAGGTACTGGTGCGGCCGCTGATCCGACTCGCGTTGGGCAAGCGCAATCCCTACCGCCGCACCATCGCCGCCCGGCTGCTGTCGCCGGTGACGTCCACTGCCGGTCGTTGCGGGTTCCTCCGCGGTCAACTGCTTCGTGATCCCGATACGGGGGAGTACCTGGTGCAGCCCCTGGGCATCTCCGGTGCGCATCTGCTGACGTCGCTGGCTGAGGCGAACTGCCTGATCCTCGTCGACGCCGACACCACTGAGGTGCCGGTCGACGAGGAGGTGGCGGTGAGCTTCCTGGCTCAGCGAGCGTGACCGCCGTGTTTGCATTCAATGACTGGCCCACGGGCCGCCATCCCGGTTGGCCGGCTCGGCTCGGGCCAGTACAGGTCGCCGCGGGGCAGGTCGCGCTGCGCCCGGTGCGGCTGCGCGATGGCGCGGCATGGAGCCGGTTGCGGCTGCGTGACGAGGCGTACTTGCGCCCCTGGGAGCCCGAGGCGGAGGGCGCCTGGGTAGAGCGCTCCACCACCATGACCTGGCCGGTGCTGTGCAGCGGGCAACGCGCGACGGCCCGGCGCGGGCAGGCCTTACCGTTTGGCATCACGCTGGACGGCCAGCTTGCCGGGCAGCTCACCTTGGGCAACGTGGTGCGGGGTTCGCTGCGTTCGGCATGGGTCGGGTACTGGGTGGAGTCGACTGTCGCCGGAGGTGGTGTTGCCACCGCAGCAGTGGCGTTGGCGGTGGACCACGCATTCGGCCCAGTCGGGCTGCACCGGGTGGAGGCCACCGTGCGTCCGGAGAACGTGGCCAGCCTTCGCGTCCTGGCCAAGCTCGGGTTCCGCGACGAGGGCCTGCTGCGGCGATATCTCGAAGTGGACGGCGCGTGGCGGGACCACCAATTGCTGGCGTTGCTCGAGGACGAGGTCGGTGCCGGGTTGGTGTCGCGCCTGATCCGCGCCGGATACGCCCGCCACCCATAACAGGCGTACACCCCCACCCCCGGCGTGTCCACGCCTCTTGCCCCGCGTGTCCGCGCGTGATGCCCGGTGTGTTGGACGCTGGTGTACGCGATCATCACCGGCGCGCCTCCGAGATCCCTAACTGTGCGGTGGCTACCGTGACACGCGGTAGTGCAAGCAGCTTGTGATGACCGACCGGGGTAGGGGGCTAGGGGTGCCCAGCTCGCTGATCTTTGCGGCGCTGGCGGCGGCGTGGCTTATCGTCCTTGTCCCGATGGTCGCGAAGCGACGGCAGGAGGTAGTGCGCACAGCGGAGGCTGCACTGGCTTCTCGGGTGTTGCGTCGACCAGACCTTCCCCGTGCGGCGCCGATGCACAATCGGGAGGTATTCATGATCGGCGAACGGATCACGGAGCGGGAGCCCGCCTTGAACGAGCGCCGGTACAGACCGGGCCGCGGTGGCTACGACCCGGAAGTGGCCGCACAGGTGGCTCGAGCGAAATACGTGTTCCGGCAGCGAGTGGTGGTTGGCCTGGTAGTCGCAGCGATCGCCACTGTGGTGCTGGCATTGACCGTGTCGAGTCTGCTGTGGTGGGTACACGCTGCGTTGGATGTGACCGTGATCGGTTATCTCGGTTACCTGCGTCTGCAGGTACAAATCGAGGAGGAGGTGCGGCAACGTCGCGCCGCCCGATCGGCCGGTTCTCGAGCCGGCGTGGCCGCTCGCTCCTTTTCCGAAGAGGCACCCGTTGAAGCGGCCCACCAGGAGATTGCGCCAGCCGAGGAGTCGTCAGCTCGGTCTGCTTCGTCGCCTGCTTCCCACCCCACCGCTGTCGCGCTTGACCTCGACGACGAAGATCCGATGTTCGACGAGCTGAAGCCCTCTTTCGAGCCGCGCTACCGTCGGGCTGTCGGCGAGTAGCTGACCACCGGCTGCTAAGCTCGGCCCGCACCGCGAGGGGCTGTAGCGCAGTTGGTAGCGCGTCTCGTTCGCATCGAGAAGGTCAGGGGTTCGATTCCCCTCAGCTCCACCCGTGAGTGCCCAGGCCTCTGACCTGGGCACTCATGCTTCTCCGGTGTGCGAGTCCCTTCTCTCACCGATGTGGAAGAGTCGCGATCAGCATCCCGCTCGCCCGCATGAGCTGACGACGTCCGACCATGCTGATGAGAGGAGCGGCTTTACCGGTTCAAAGCCAGTGTGGTGAGGCAGTAGGGTCGGTGGGCTGGGCGTACAGGTAAAAGTGTCGGCGGCGCTGGACGAACATGATGTGGCGATCGCCGTCGTACCGGCTGACGAAAGGGCAGGACCTGGATCTCGGCAAGATGCTGCTGGACACAGCCGCTGCATGGGCTGAGCATCACGGCCTCGCTGCCTGACGATGATCCCCTATGCCAAAAGCCTGAAGTGCTCCTCTTCGATCACGCACGAGCTGCGTCGAATACCGTCAGGTACACGATGAGCTGGAGTCAAGGCTGCTGGACTGGCTGGGTGA
>DASQVB010000518.1:0-8323 GCA_035640975.1 Pseudonocardiaceae bacterium | reverse complement strand
GTAGACGATGGCTGGCTGCCCGGCATGGGCGGTCCAGAGGGAAATGACGCCGATCTGTATGACGCCGGCGCGGCCAAGCTGCTCGTCGTGTCCCGAACCCTGCGCGCCCGCCGAGACCATCCCGAGCGGTTCACCGGCTACAGCCCGCTGCGCGCCGACGGCGTGGCCGCGCCGCATGCCGTCGCGTTCGCTCGCCGTGGGGCTGTCGCGGTCGCCACCCGGCTGCCGGTCGCACTGGCCGCCCGCGGCGGCTGGGGCGAGACTGCGCTACCCCTACCCGAGGGCTCCTGGACCGACGCGTTCACCGGCTTCACTGCGTCGGACGCGGTGCCTCTTGCCGACCTGCTCGCCCGCTACCCAGTCGCCCTGCTGCTCGCCGACTGACCGATCAGTTGTGCAGCACCGTCAGTCTCGGTGCAGGCCGACGACGAGATCCGAGGGTACGATGATGACCGGAAACGGCCGCTGCGCTCGCCATGCCTGCTCGCCTGAGGGGTAGCCGACCTCGATGTAGTGGCCGTCTACCAGATCCAACGCGTGCAGCGACGGGTTCGCGGCGTCCGGGTCGACCAGCCCGTACGAGGCGACGCCAGCCTCCTCGTAGGCGGACAGTTTCGACAGCCGGTCAACGGTGAACTCCCCGGCGGGGCCGAACTCGTCCACCCGGTGGCCATGCCCCCATGCTGCTCCCTCGCCGTGGTCATGGCCAGACAATGCCGCCCGACCCTGACAAGATCGGACTTATGGACTTCACGGTGTGGGCCCCGCAGCGGCAGCGGGTGCTGGTTGTGGTGGACGGTGCAGAACACGACCTAGCCCGGACGACCGGTGGGTGGTGGGCTGTGGACGTCGACGGCGCCGGGCCAGGCTCCGACTACGCGTTCCGGCTGGACGACGAGGACACCGCACTACCCGATCCACGATCGCGGTGGCAGCCAAACGGCGTGCATGCGGCGTCCCGGGTCTACGATCATCGGGCCTTCACGTGGACCGATCAGGGCTGGACCGGCCGGGCGCTGCCCGGCAGCGTGCTCTACGAACTGCACATCGGGACCTTCACCCCGGAGGGCAGCTTTGACTCCGCAATCGAGCGCCTTGACCATCTCGTCGACTTGGGAGTCGATCTGGTCGAGGTGATGCCGGTCAACGCCTTCGACGGACCCCGCAACTGGGGCTACGACGGGGTGGACTGGTACGCCGTCACCGAGAACTACGGCGGGCCCGACGCCTTCAAGCGGTTCGTGGACGCCTGCCACGGCCGTGGGCTGGGCGTGGTCCTTGATGTCGTACACAACCATCTCGGGCCGTCCGGTGCCTACCTGGAACGCTTCGGTCCCTATTTCGCCGGGAGCAACATCTGGGGTCCGTCGTTGAACCTGGATGGACCGCACTCCGACGAGGTGCGTCGTTATGTGATCGACAATGCGCTGGAATGGCTGCGCGATTATCACCTCGACGGGCTGCGGTTGGACGCCGTGCACGCCCTGCGAGACAGCCGGGCCACCCACCTGTTGGAGGAGCTGGCCATCGAGGTCGACACCCTGGCCGGCCACCTGCGACGGCCGCTGTCACTGATCGCCGAGTCGGACCTCAACGATCCGCGACTGGTCACCCCCCGCGTCGCCGGCGGCTACGGGCTGACCGCCCAGTGGGACGATGATATTCACCACTGCCTGCACTCCACCTTGACCGGTGAGCAGCAGGGCTACTACGCCGACTTCGGTGCGCTGCCCGACCTGGCCCGCACCCTGTGCGGTGCGTTCTTCCATGACGGGCGCTGGTCGCAGTTCCGGCAGCGTAGCCACGGCCGCCCGGTGGACACCGCGCAGTTGCCCGGCTGGAAGTTCCTCGCCTACTTGCAGAACCACGACCAGGTAGGTAACCGGGCTACCGGCGACCGGATCTCGGCCACCCTGTCCCCCGGGCTGCTGACCTGCGGTGCGGCGCTGGTGCTGTGCTCGCCCTACACGCCGATGATCTTCATGGGCGAGGAGTGGGGCGCGGGTACCCCGTTCCAGTTCTTCTCGTTCATGCCCGACCAGGAGCTGCGCGATGCCATCCGCCGTGGCCGCTACGCCGAGTTCTCCCAACACGGGTGGGACGACGTGGACGTGCCCGACCCGAACGACGAACGGACCTTCGTGCGTTCGAAGCTGGACTGGTCGGAACTCGACGCCGAGCCCCATGCGACGCTGCTGGGTATTTACCGACAGCTGATCGCGCTGCGCAAGCGCTGTCCGGAGCTTTCCGACCCCAGGTTGGACCGGCTCGCCGTCGATGTGAACGCCGACGCCCGCACGCTGGTGCTGCACCGTGGGGCACTTCGCGTGGCAGTGAACCTGAGCGAGCAGCCCGTCAGCATCGCGCTGGGCGAGCCGCCCACCCAGGTTCTTCTCGCGTCAGGGGAAGCCACCATCGCACCCGACCACGTACGGCTGAGCGGCGAGTCCTTCGCCGTGGTAGCGCTGGCTATCTAGCGGAACAGTTTGCGCAACAACGCCAGCACGAGGATTCCGCCGACGCCCATCAGCGCATAACGCACCCTCGGGTCGGCCATGGTGGTTTCCACCTGCTCCTTGCCAGCCTCGATCGCCCGGCGGGGATCCGCCCGGGTACCGAGTTCGTCCAGCGTCGCGGCCAACGCGTTACGGGCCTGCTCGATGTCGCGTTCAATGGTGTCGGCGTCCCGGGCCATCAGTCCTCCTCGCGCGGTGTGCGGCACACCGTAGGTCACGGGTAACCGGGTCGTGAGGCCACCCCCGTCTTCAGCGGTATCGTCCGACCTCGTGACCGACAACGTCCGGCTGTCCCCCGGTGACCCTGCTCCTGACTTCACCCTGCCCGACGCCGACGGCAAGCCCATCTCGCTGTCGGACTACCGCGGTCAATCCTTAGTGGTCTACTTCTACCCCGCCGCCGGTACCCCCGGCTGCACCAAACAGGCGTGCGACTTCCGCGACAACCTTGCTGAGCTGGACACCGCCGGTTTCGCAGTGCTCGGCATCTCGCCGGATTCGCCGGTGAGATTGGCAACGTTCCGCGACGCGGAGAGTGTGCACTTCCCGCTGCTGTCCGATGCGGACCGTTCGGTGCTCACCGCCTACGGCGCCTATGGTGAGAAGCAGATGTACGGCAAGACGGTCACTGGCGTGATCCGGTCCACCTTCGTGATCGACACGCAGGGCCGCATCGACAAGGCGCTGTACAACGTGCGCGCCACCGGCCATGTCGCCAAGCTTCGTAAGGAGCTCGGCATCTGAGCGATACCCTGCAACTCAGCCGCGCTCCCCACACCCCGGGGAGGTCCCGCAAGCGCCGACGTAGCCCAATGGCAGAGGCCCGGGTCTTAGGAACCCGCCAGTGTGGGTTCGAATCCCACCGTCGGCACATCACACACTGCGAAACCCGGCAAGCGGGGATAGTCAAAGGTCGCCGGATCGTAATTAGCTGTCAGTTGGCAGGCGGTGTGCGCCTCCACCGCGTCTCATCCACAAACCGATGACCTCTTCGATCGACGTAGAGGTAACCCGGCCGCGGCAGGTTGATCGCGAAGCCGACCTCCCAACCCTGCGGTGCGATGCCCAAGGCGCTGGCTTGATCGGTCAGATGCCATAGCGCGGCGCCAGCCTGCTGAGCCAGTCGCAACCCGCCACCGGTGTTACCGGTAGAGCCGAGGGCACCAACAGCACCCGAAGGCAAGTTGGGGATGTAGTAGGAGCCCATTGGCAGGTCGTTGAGATCCTCGCTTCTCCCAGATCAACGGCATGAGGATGCAAGGCAATCGATGTCATGTTCCCGATCGCAGCTATGGAAACCCTGTAATCGACTCATCCATCAACCATCATCAGCCAGTGGATGCCTCAGTGCGGTCACGGCAGATCAGCAGCCCGGTCTTTCCGATGACGCTGCGGATATTTGCTTCGGCGGCACTGCCCGCCTAGTGACACAAATTTCACGTCAGAGATTCCACCGCTACAGATCTCGATCAGATGTACCGCGTGGTGCGGTGTGCTCAGTGTGCACGGCGCGCAGCGCGCGAATGGCCTGCACAGCATGCCGGCCGTCGGCGGCCTGGATCGCCATCACCGCGATGTACTCGTCGTCGGGAAGCTCAAGGCGAGCCCACGGGGCGCCGTCGGGGAACGAGACCTGGAGCACCAGCTCCCAAGGCAGCGTGCGAGACCCGAGGAGGTTGCGCACTTCCACCCCGTCGGCACCGGCACGCACTCGAGGCCGGGCGAACAACAGCGCAGCACCGGCGAGCAACAGTCCGAGTACCACCATGGCCACCTGGTCGGAGAGCCGGAAGTAGACGCCGGTGGATGTTTGCCGCAATAGCACGGCGATCACTGTGAATACCCCGACCAGCAGCACGGCGGCGGCCACCGCAACACGGCGGGCCTTGCGCGGGCGGGCATCGAAGAGAACCTCGGTGGGCATCACGCCGCCTCTGCTGTGCACAGGAGCGCGACACACCGGGCACAGCGAGCGGACACGCCAGGGAGGGGAGTCATAGTGTGTTCCGGGAGGGTTGTTGACGCAGGGTGCGTAGCACCAGGGCGGTCTCCAGGGCGGCGACGCAGGCTTGGAAGCCCTTATCTTCAGCCGACGTAGGCAGACCGCATCGGTTCAGGGCCTGTTCTTCGGTGTCGCAGGTGAGCACCCCGTTGCCTACCGCGGTCCCCTCGTCCAGCGCGACCCTGGTGAGTCCGGCAGTGACCGCGTCGCAGACGTACTCGAAATGCGGAGTGCCACCGCGGATCACCACTCCCAGCGCGACCACGGCGTCGTGGTGTCGGGCCAGTTCCTGGCACACCACGGGCAGCTCGACGGCACCCGGCACCCGCACCACAGTCGGCGCGGTGATCCCGGCCTCGGCAGCGGCGGCGCACGCCCGGTCCAGCAGTGCGGTGGTGACGCGTTGGTGCCAGCGAGTCGCCGCGATACCCAGTCGCAGCTCGCTGCAGCCGTCGGGCACGACGAGTTCGGGCTGACCCTGACCACTCATGCCAGCACCTCGCCTGGCCCGTCCAGACCGGTGAGGTCATGACCCATGCGGTCGCGCTTGGTTCGCAGGTAGCGCAGGTTCTCCGGGTTGGGCCGGACCGGCAGCGCCACCCGGTCGACGATCTCCAGACCGTAGCCTTCCAGTGCGGTCCGCTTGGTGGGGTTGTTGGTGAGCAGGCGCATCGAGCGCACTCCGAGATCCACCAGGATTTGCGCTCCGGTGCCGTAGTCGCGGGCATCCGCCGGCATCCCCAGCGCGAGGTTGGCGTCCACGGTGTCCGCGCCGGCCTCCTGCAGTTGGTAGGCCTGCAGCTTGTGCATGAGTCCGATGCCGCGCCCCTCGTGCCCGCGGATGTAGACCACCACGCCGCGGCCCTCGGCGGCGACCGCGGCCAGCGCGGCATCGAGCTGGGTACCGCAGTCGCAGCGCAGCGAACCGAAGATGTCGCCGGTGAGGCACTCGGAGTGCATCCGCACCAGCACGTCGGCTCCGTCTCCGATCTCGCCCCGCACCAGCGCGATGTGCTCCAACCCATCCAGCACGCTGTCGAATCCCACCGCGCGGAAGTCGCCGTGGCGGGTCGGGATCCGCGCCTCAGCGACCCGTTCGATCTGCTTCTCGAATCGCCGCCGGTAGGCGATCATGTCTGCGATGGTGATCAGTGCCAGGTGGTGCTCGGCGGCGAAGACTTCCAGCTCGTCACGACGCGCCATATCGCCATCGTCCTTGGCCGAGACGATCTCGCACAGCACGCCGGCCGGGGGCAGGCCGGCCAGCCGGGCCAGGTCCACCGCGGCCTCGGTGTGACCGGGGCGGCGCAGCACCCCGCCCTCCTTGGCCCGCAGCGGCACCACGTGTCCTGGACGGACGAAGTCGACCGACTTGGCATCCGGATCAGCGAGCAGGCGGATGGTGTGAGCCCGGTCCGTTGCCGAGATCCCGGTGCTGACACCCTCCCGAGCATCCACTGTGACGGTGTAGGCGGTGCCCCGCTTGTCCTGGTTGGTGTGGTACATCGGCGGCAGTTCCAGCCGGTCGCAGTCGTCCCCGGTCAGCGCCACGCAGATGTAACCCGAGGTGTACCGCACCATGAATGCCAGTAGTTCAGGAGTTGCCTGGGCCGCGGCGAAAATCAGGTCGCCCTCGTTCTCCCGCTCCTCGTCGTCCACCACGATCACCGGGCGCCCGGCCGCCACGTCGGCGATCGCCCGTTCGATGCCGGCAAAGGGACTCTCGGTCATCGTGTCCTCCTCCAGCATCATCCCCCCAAACATCATGTCGCAGCCGCACCACTACCGGAGCCAAGATGTGGCCAGGCCAACCTCTCCACATATTTCGCGATCACGTCCGCCTCGAGGTTCACCAGCTCGCCGGGATGCCGGGTGCCCAGGGTGGTCAGCTCTCGAGTGGTAGGGATGAGACCCACGGAGAAGTCGCTGATACCTGTATCGATGACGGTGAGCGATACCCCGTCAACCGTGATGGACCCCTTCTCGACGACGTAGCGAGCCAACGCGGCAGGCATGCCGATCCGGACCAGCTCCCACGAAGCGGATTCGGTGCGGGACAGCACCGTGCCGGTGCCATCGACGTGGCCTTGCACCAGATGCCCACCAAGCCGGTCGCTCAGCTTCGCCGCGCGTTCCAGGTTCAGCCGGTCCCCGGTACGGGCCGGGCCGAGACTGGAGCGGCGCAGCGTCTCGCCGATCACATCGGCGATGAACACCTCACCGTCGACGCCGACCACGGTCAGGCACACGCCGTTGACCGCGATCGAGTCACCGGGCCGCGCATCGGAGCTGGCCAGCGGCCCGCGGATGGCAAATCGCGCGGCGTCAGGTCGCTCGTTCCGAGCTACGAGTTCGCCGAGTTCCTCGACGATGCCAGTGAACAGGGCTCAGCCCTCCGGGGCGATGTGCTTCACCGGCCGCCGGATGCCCGTGCCTGCGCTCGCAGCGACTCCAGGGCCCGCGCTGGGTCATCAGCCCCGTACACCGCCGATCCGGCCACGAAACAGTCCACTCCGGCCTCCGCAGCGGCCTCGATGGTGTCGGCGTTGATTCCCCCGTCGATCTCCACCAGCACGGTGAGGTGTCCGGTGTCCACCAGCCGCCGGGCGGTGCGCACCTTGTCCAGCACCTCGGGGATGAACGACTGCCCACCGAAGCCGGGTTCCACGCTCATCACCAGCAGCGTGTCGTAGTGCCGCAGCACCTCTACCCAGGGCTCCAGCGGGGTCTTGGGTTTGACCGACAGACCGGCCTTGGCGCCGGCCGCGCGCAGATCCTTCGCCAGCTTCACCGGGTCTGCAGCGGCCTCGGCGTGCACGGTGACGTTGTGGGAACCCGCTTCGGCGTACCCGATCGCCCACCGATCCGGGTTGTCAATCATGAGGTGGCAGTCCATCGGGATGTCGGTGTACTCCATCAGGCTCTGCACCACGGGAAGGCCGAACGTGAGGTTGGGCACGAAGTGCCCGTCCATCACGTCGACGTGCAGCCAGTCGGCACCCGGTACCGCGTTGGCTTCATCAGCCAGCCGGGCGAAGTCGGCGGACAACAGGGACGGCGCGATCATCGGCTGGTGTGCCACATGACGAACGGTAGCGCCTCGTGAGTGGCAAACAGTGTTATAGGCACTCAATGCCACTCACGAGCGGGTCTTACGGTGAGTTCCAGCCGGTCCTCGATGACCGTGCCGCAGACGTCCTGGCCGCCTTTGAGATCGCCGGCAAGCAGCATGCGGGACAGTTTCCGGTCCAGCTCACGTCCGATTGCCCGGCGCAGCGGCCGAGCCCCGAACTCGGGCTGGTGGCCGCGGTCGGCGATCCAGTCGATGGCGTGGTCGTCGAGGTGCAGAGTGATGTCCTGGGCGCGCAACCGCAGCCGGGTCTGCTCCAGCAGCAGCTCGGTGATCGTACGCAGCTGCGGACGATCAAGACCACGGAAAAGAACGATCTCATCGATCCGGTTCAGAAACTCCGGCCGGAAGTGCCGACGCACGCTGGCCATCAGCGACTCCCGCACCTCCTCGACTGATTGCCCACCCTTGGTCGCCGCGAGCAACGCCTCAGCACCGAGGTTGCTGGTCATGATGATCACAGTGTTGGCGAAGTTCGCAGTGCGGCCCCGAGCGTCGGTCAGCCGGCCGGCGTCGAAGACCTGCAGCAGGATGTTCGAGACGTCGGCGTGCGCCTTCTCGATCTCGTCCAACAGCAGCACGGTGTACGGGGTGCGGCGGACGGCTTCGGTGAGCTGGCCGGCCTCCTCATGGCCGACGTAACCGGGCGGGGCGCCGATGAGTCGCGACACGGTG
>DASQVB010000517.1:0-9712 GCA_035640975.1 Pseudonocardiaceae bacterium | reverse complement strand
GCTACAGTCAGGTCGAGCTCGATGAGATCGCGGCGAAACTGAACCGGAGACCCCGGAAAACACTGGGATTCAAAACCCCGGCAGAAGTACTTGACAAAGCGCTAATGGACGCTACTGATGCACTGAGTGCTTGAGACCGCCGGCGTGGGCGGTTGGAGTCGATGCGCTATGTGTTATCTCGCTTCGACTACGCCGGCAAGGATGACGACATCGTTGGTACGTCCGACCCGTTGATTGTAGGGCCGCCGGACGCTGTGCGCGAATAACACCCACATTAGACAACGGCGACCGCCAGCACAGCCACCGTTCGACGGGGTCACCCTTCACTCGTTGTTCGCCAGCGGTTAACAGTTCGGCCCTTGCCCCGTCATGCCTGCGACCAACCATCGGACCATGGCGCGGACGGAATACTGCCTCAAGTGCGAGGTCACGCGAACCGACACGGCGTGCCCGGTGTGCGGGGAGCAGACCCTACCGAGCTGGGCACTGGTGCAGGCGCTGTCGGACGCCTTGGAAAATATCCAGCAGGCCTTCTCGTCACCGCAACCCGCTACCGACAGTAGAACGCCCCCGAGCCCCCGAGCGCGCGCCGATGCGGAATCTGATCCCCATCACGTTGCTCCGGACGGAAAATAGTCGGGCGGCACCAAGGTTCACGTACTGTGCGCTCAGCGGTCACGGTGGTGACCCCCGCGGGTGGCGTTCGGCCGGTAGACCGTCCGGGTGACCTCCCAGATACTGCTGACTGCTCCGCGAATTCAAGCCCGCTACACCCTGCTGCTCACCCGCGATGAGTCCGACATCGTGGACGCGCAACGGCTGCGCCACCGCGTATTCGCCGGCGAAATGCACGCCCGGCTGAGCAGCCTGGTGCCCGGCCTGGACGTCGATGACCTTGACCGGCACTGCGACCACCTCATTGTGCGCGACGAGCCCACCGGTGAGGTCGTCGGCACCTATCGGATGCTGATGCCTGAGCAGGCGCGGCAGGCCGGACGGCTGTACGCCGAGGGTGAGTTCGACCTGTCCGGCCTGGACGGGCTGCGCCCGGCGCTCGTGGAGACCGGCCGCTCCTGCGTGCACCCCGCGCACCGCAACGGCGCGGTGGTCGGTCTGATGTGGGCGGGGATCGCCCGCTACATGCTGCTCACCGGCCACGACTGGCTCGTCGGCTGCGCGAGCGTGCCGCTGGCTGACGGCGGTGTGCTCGCCGCCGGCGTGTGGGATACGGTGCGCGACCGCCACCTCGCACCAACACACCTGCGGGTGGTGCCGCGGCGAGCATGGGACGTCGCGAGTGCACCTCGCCCCGAGCGCGTCGTGCTTCCACCGCTGCTGCGGGGATACCTGCGGCTCGGGGCTTGGGTGTGCGGCCCGCCGGCCCACGACATGAACTTCGGGGTGGCCGACTTCCTGGTGTTGCTGTCGATGGCTCGCGTGGACCGGCGATACCTACGCTTCTTCGGGGAGTCGGCGTGAGCTGGCGGCCGGTCTCGCCGTGTGGTCCGGGATGCCTGCCCCGACCCAGCCCCCGGCCCCGCTACTGGACCCTGGTCGTGGTGGCCCGGTTGGTGGCACTGTTCGCCGTCGTGCTGGCAGGGGTCGGCCTCGCCGCAGTGCTCCCGTTGCTGTCCGGCTCGGTCCGAGAGCTCTCCATGCGCCGGTGGTTCGCCGCTGTGCTTGCCGTCCTGGGCGTGCGGCTGACCCGATACGGTCCGGCACGCTTTGGATCGGGCGTGCTCGTCGTTGCTAACCACGTCTCATGGCTGGACGTCGTGGCGATGGGAGCCGTGCAGCCGGTCCGCATGCTCGCCAAACGCGAGGTCGGGGACTGGCCCGTGGTCGGCGTGCTGGTGGCACGAGCCGGCACGATCTTTGTCGACCGCGACCGGCTCTGCGGCCTGCCCGCCGTCGTCGCGGAACTGGCCGCCGCGTTACGCGCCGGCGCCGCCGTCGGCGTCTTCCCAGAGGGCACAACGTGGTGTGGGGCCAGCGGCGGAACCTTTCGCCCGGCGGTGTTCCAAGCCGCGCTGGACGCAGGCGCGGCGGTCCGCCCAGTGGCGCTGCACTATCGGCTCTCCGACGAACGGGCAACGACCGGCGCGGCCTTCCTGGGAACTGAGACGCTGGGATCCTCGCTGCGGCGGATCGCCCGGCTCCGCGGCATGGTCGTCGAGCTCAACGTGCTGCCGCTGTTGCGTCCCGGTCCCGGCGAAGGGCGCCGCGAGCTGGCCCGCACCACCTGCCGCGCAGTGCGAAAGACGCTGCCCGCCACCGACAGCACAACAACCTTGCACCGGGATTCGGATCGTCGGCGTAAGGCTGGGGCTGGTCTGCGCTCCCGCGATCAATCTTGCTGGCCCTTATCCGCTGGCACCGCAGTCGGGCCACGCCCGTTCCTGGGGCGCCTGGCGAGGTAGACGCGAGCAGGGGGCACATTGCGCCAGATCGTCTCGCTGATCACAACCTCTTCGAAGCTAGCCCGAAGCTGTCGCAGTTGTCGGCGAGCCGGTGGAGCCCATCGCGTCCAGCTATACGCAGCCTGCGTGTAAGCGCCCCCGCTGGCCAACGACTCGACGAGAGTGGCGAGCAGCGGTCGCTGCGTCGCTGACGGGGTGAAGGCTACCCACGGCAGTGTGCTGATGATCAGGTCCGCGGATGGTGTGCCCCGATCGGCCAAGAACTTCGGCAGGTCCCCCGCCTTGCCGCACACGACCTCGGCGTCTGGGCATCGCTTTGTCAGCAGCTCCACCAAGATCGGGTTAGCCTCAACCGCAATGTGGCGGCCCCGTCCGCCGAGCCGATGCTGGATCATGGTGGTACATGCTCCGGTGCCCGCGCCGAGCTCTACAACCACCGGCTCACCGCTCTCGGGTATCGGCACGCCCAGCACCATGGCCATCGCGGCGGAACTAGGCATCACTGCCGCGATCGCCCTGGGGTCGCGGATGAACTCGCGCAGGAGCGGAGTGTCCACCGCCGGAACTATTCTGCCAACTTTTTCCGCGACGGCCTGACGAAGCTCACCCATCTGATGGACCTCCTCAAAGCGCTCGACCGATCAGACTCAATACGGGGGCCTTCGCTCCGCTCGGTCGCTCGACGGCGCTTCATAGCGCATCGTACGTGCTTCTTCTGCTTGGGGGAGAAATGGCTTGCCGGGAAAATGGCAGATATGGTTGTCACTCGGTTTGTCATTCACAGGTGGCAGTATGGTGATATCAGGACCCGACGAAAGTTTAGGGCGGAGTTTCCGGCTTGGGCGGTGCGGATCGTGTGGTGAGTCAAGCAGATAGCAACCTCTAATACCAACCGCTTAGCATGCACCGCACTCCACCATCCCCACCTTGAGACGGTGCGGGACATGCCACACGTCTACGATCGCGACTGTATGTGATCACTACGCTCGATGAGAAGGCGATCGGTAGATTCGACGGCCGGTGCGCCCGACGGGGGCGTACGGACGCCGAGTGACCTCTGCCCGGTGCTTACCCGACGGCTTGTCGGTGCCGAGTTCGTGCTGCGCCGGCCGGGCCATCTTGCCAGCTGGTACCAAAGCGCACCACATGCGGTAGATGTCGTCACTGATCGTCATGGCCGCCTTCCCTTAGCTAGGACCTGGCTGACCCGCTTGGCTTCCCACTTTGTCTCGAATTGTGAAGCGTGAAGCTTTCTCGGGAGTAAACAGTGGATGTACAAACTGAACGGAGGAGCAGGAGTAACCGTCGCCGGCTAACGAATTCGGCACGCCGGGCCCATGGATGTCGGACTGAGAGTGATCACGACGTCGGGATCGGGCATCTGGATAGCTGCGGGCCTCCTCACGCCACTGGCGCAGTTCCGCGAGCCTCCCTCTCGCGGCCGGTGAACTCCACGACGGCGAAGCGAGCATTGAGCATCCGACTGGGCAACTCCGCAAAACTCCGAGTCCGGCTCCGGCGCCAGCCGCCAGCTCTCCAGCACGTACAAGGGGAGCCGTCACCGAAACAGTGGATGTCCGTGGTGTCCGGCGCATGGCGTCCAACGCAAGGGGGAAGGCTAGGTCGGCGTAGAGATGTCTCCTTCATCTCTCGGTGGGGAGGCAGCGTCCTGCTCCGACCTCACGTGATCGGTGACCCGCCGGTCACCCCGAGGACCTCCGAGGTCATGTAGCTCGATTCCTGGGAGGCGAGGAACACGTAGAACGGCGCGAGCTCGGCCGGCTGCGCCGCCCGGCCCATGGGCGCCTGCGCACCGAACGACTCCAGCTTGTCCGCAGCCATGGTGGCGGGGATCAGCGGCGTCCACACGGGACCGGGAGCGACCGAGTTAGCGCGGATACCCCGCTCGACGAGGTCGTGACCGAGCGCCTTAGTGAAGTTTACGATCGCGGCCTTGGAGGCCGCGTAGTCCATCAGGTGCGTGGAGGGCTGAAAGGCCTGGACCGAAGAACTGGTGATGATGGTGGAACCGGGCGGCATGTGCGGTACGGCCGCCTTGCACAGCCAGAACAGCGCGTAAACGTTGGTCTTCATGACCTGGTCGAACTGCTCGGTGGTGATGTCATCGAGCCCGCCGTCCTGCGACATCTGGTAAGCCGCGTTGCTGACCAGCACGTCGATCTGTCCGAACTCCTGCACGGCGCGGTCGATCACCTCACGGCAGTGCTGCTCGTCACGGAGGTCACCGGGCACCGTGACGGCACGACGGCCGGCGTCGGAGACCCAGCGGGCCGTCTCCCGCGCGTCGTCCTGCTCGGCCTCCAGGCAGGTAATCAGCACGTCCGCTCCCTCCCGGGCGAACGCAATCGCCACCGCACGGCCGATGCCGGAGTCGCCACCGGTGACGACGGCCTTCTTGCCCGCCAGACGCCCGGTGCCCCGGTAGCTGCGCTCACCGTGGTCAGGTCGCACGTCCATATCACCGGTGCGGCCCGGATACTCCACCGTCCGATCGCCGCTGCCCGGTGCTGCGTGCTGCTCCGTAGGATCCTGCTGGGTGAACTGGTCCTGGCTCACGAGGCACCTCCATAGCAGTGCAATAAAGAGGTACAAGTGCAGAAGCGCTTACCCGTTCTCAGGAACCTCAAGATCTGCACTTCCCCCACTTTCCTCGATATCGTCATCGTGTTCATTAGTAGGATATTGATCCCCCATGGGGACTCCTGGCTGCTCGGACTCTCCTAGCTTTTCGGCATCAAAGGCCACTCCTGGCCTACCGGCAAGCCCTGAGCCGATATCCTGCTCCTGCATGTCAGATGCTCCTTGAAGACTGGACGGGCCACCTGATGAGCTTTCGTCGCTGATTACCCCGCGTGAGCGAAGGATAAACATAGCCCGTCAGCTTCCCATCGGCCCTTCACCCACGCCGTCAGACTGACTGACGGACCTGGGTGCAACCGTGCCGCGGAGTCTGTCTGTGGACGTGGCATCGCAGCGAACGTGAGGGAACGAATGGGTGTGATCGCCGCCTACCGGGAAGTACCTCGAAGCGGCTACAGCCGGTACCTCATGGCTTCGCCAGGTGCCCGGCACCTACCGCCGCCATCCCACCAGCAATGAGCAAACCGACCAGGGCACCGGTGCCAGCTGAGATCAGTGGCTGCGGGCTCACCGGGTCCGGCAGCGGATAGGGTGGCGTCAGCGGTTGGGCAACCGTTTCCACCTGGCCGGTGAGTTTGATTTCGTCGATCCGGGCTTGGATCATCTTCTGCCGGTCCAAGGATGCAGCTAGCTGTGTCCGGGCTTCATTGAGGGAAGTCTGAGTGGCGGTTCCGGTTAACACCCCGGTGGTGAGTTCCTGCACCTGCGTTTGCAGCTGGGCGGTTTTCTGGCGTACAACAGCTAGCTGGGTCTCGAGGTTGCGAGCCACTCCGCTGGTCTGGCCGGCGAGCTCCAAGTAGCCGTCCATCACGGCCTGCAGCGTCTGCATGGCGGCCAGCTCGGTGGAACCGTGGGCCTCGACCTGGAGGACCTCGCTGTTCTCCAGGACCTTCACGCTGACATCCTTGTCGAGGTCCTCGAACTGCCGCCCCTGCTTCTGCGCGACCGGGCCGAGCACGGCCCTGCTCTCCAGCAATACCAGCTGGGTGCTGAGGTGGCGATCCTGCCGAAGAGCGTCGCCGCCCTGCTCCTGGCTGATGGGATAGAAAATTTCTGCACGCGCTCCGTAGGTTTTCGGCAACACCAGCGCGCCGGCCAGCCCACCGGCAGTGCCAATCAGAATGATCGTCAACGCCAGCAAGACCAAGCGCGCCTTCAACTGCCTGCCATCAAGGTTTTCGGCGGAACGTTCAATCCGACTCGCCGAACGCTGCGGCGACTGCTGCTGCTCTTCGTAGCCCATCGAATGTCCATTTGACTAGCCACCCCGTACTGGAGAACTACCACGCAGCCAGATCGATAGGTATCCCGCGTGTGGTCAAAGCAGATCGAACGGATCCAGGTGGTGTCCATTCCAGATCTGCCGGGATGCCTCCTCCGGGTAGGTCGCTGTGCTGGGGCTAGCGTCGAGCAGGCGGGTGAGTCGCTGGTCGGCCTGGTAGACAGGCCAGCCGGGGTCGCCATGGGCAGCGAACGCCGTCCAGGCGCGGCGGATCTCGCCGGCGAGCGTGAGCGCCTCGGCGGAGGGCTCCTGCTCCTCCAGTAGGACGCGGCCGAAGGGAGTGCAGAAGGTGCCGAAAAACAGTGGCACATCCAGCCCGTGGCAGGCACCCAGCGCGCCGCCCTGCGCTGGTGCGGGCCAGCACAGTTCGTACAGAAAGGCCGTGCCACCGGCAGCGGTGTGCGCTTCAGCCAGGTGCAGCGCGGGCATCCGGAACAGCGCATCGGAGTGCACCAGCTCATAAAGGGCCTCGGCGCAGGCATGTGGGTAGCCACTGCGATACGCCAGCTCGCCGTCGGCTCCGGGGGAAAGGATACGCAGGGCGGTGGCGGTGTCTTGTTCGGTGATCTTTCCCGTGCGTCCAGCCAGGGCTAGGAACAGCCGGAACTCGTCCTTGGTGTGACCGGTCAGCAGCTCAACACCGGCTGCGTGGCCATCTGCTAGAGCCCGCCAGGGCACGTCGACAACCACCTCGCCGTCTACCACCGGCGAGAACCCGATCCCCATGTACGCCGCGCGACCCCACCGATCGGCGTGCGCGGGCAGTTCGCTGCTGAGCAGATCGACCTCATCGGCCAGGCACTGCGGGTCGATCGCGGCAAGGCCGGCAACGGTGGGCGTGACACCCAACCGTGCGGACAGGACTGCAACGACGTCTGCCGCAAGGGCTGGCGTGAAGTACATCCCCGGGACACTTTGCGCGATCGCCCGCCGGAACAGGCCCACCGCCAGCGGCATGGCCAGCAGCGTCGCGATCGACCCGGCCCCGGCCGACTGCCCGCACACGGTGACCCGCTCCGGGTCACCACCGAAACCAGCGATATTTTGCCGCACCCAGCGCAAAGCAGCGAGCTGATCCAGCAGCCCACGGTTGGCCGGGACGCCCCCAATCTGACCGAAGCCCTCCACACCCACCCGATAATTGAAGGTCACCACAACCAGACCCTCACGGGCGATCAACGCCGCGTCATATCCCGGATCACCGGAGGATCCGGAAACATAGGCCCCACCGTAGATCCATACCAGCACCGGCAACCCCGCAGCACCCAGGTCCGGGGACCAGACGTTGACGGTGAGCCACTCCGTGCCCGTGGTCCCGGCTGCGCGTAGTGGTCCGGACTGCGGCGGGGCCGGACCGAACTCCATCGCGTCCTGTACGCCCTCCCACGGCGAAGGCGGCTGTGGCGCAGCGAAGCGCAGAGCAGCCACCGGCGGCTGGGCGAAGGGAATGCCCCGAAAGACCACGAACCCTTCCGCTCTCCGTCCGCGCACCACGCCACTGGCCGTGCTTACCTCAGGACCGATGTCAACCATCGACAGCTCCCCTCGAGGCGCGGCTGTGGACCCAGCGCGTAGTCAGGTACCGCAGAAGGTGCGATACGTACCGAAGCTCGGCGGGGCCGGTGCGGCGTATGGCGCCAGACCGGCTCGTTCGTCGAATGGCTGCGCCAGCACGTCGAGTAGCCGCCCAAACGGTCCTAGGTCCCCCGCAGTCGCCGCGGCCAGCGCTTCCTCCATCTGGTGGTTGCGCGGGATGTAAACAGGGTTGACCCGGTCCATCGCTTCCGCGATCGCCCGTGGGTCAGACGCTTGGGACGACAGCTGTGCCCGCCAACGGTCCGCCCACGCGTCGAAGGCGGAGGGTTCGGCGAAGAGCAATCGGGCAGGTGCCGCATCTCCGCGCACTGCCGACGACAGCGCCCGGAAGCACGAGGTGAAATCAACCCTCTGTGCATGCAGCAGCGCCAGCAGGTCGTCGATCAACGCGCCGTCGAATCGTTGGGCATCTGCCACACCCAACTTGGCACGCATCCCATGGCGCCAGTAGTCGTCGTAACGGTCGGGGAACGACTGCAGCACGTCGGTGGCCGCCGCAAGTGCCGTATCCGTCTCGACGTGGAACAGGGGCAGCAATGTCTCGGCCAACCGCGCCAGGTTCCACTGCGCGATGCGCGGTTGGTTGCCGTATGCGTAGCGGCCGCCGTGATCAATCGAACTGAACACCGTGGCGGGGTCGAAAGCATCCATGAACGCGCATGGACCGTAGTCGATGGTCTCGCCGGAGATCGTCATGTTGTCGGTGTTCATGACGCCGTGGATGAACCCGACGAGCATCCAACGAGCGACCAGCGATGCTTGGACATCGACGACACTCTCGAAGAACGCGAGATACGGGTTCTCCGTCTCGCCCGCATGGGGGTGGTGACGCGCGATTGCATAATCGGCCAGGCGCCGCACAAGCGTCGGCCCGTCGTGGGCTGCTGCGTACTGGAACGTGCCAACGCGGACATGGCTCGCCGCGACACGGGTGAGCACCGCGCCGGGCAGCACCGTGTCCCGCACGACATGATCGCCGGTCGCCACCACAGCCAGCGCCCGGGTAGTGGGGATGCCTAGCGCGTGCATCGCCTCGCCAATCGCATACTCGCGCAGCATCGGGCCGACGGGTGCCTTCCCATCACCGCCTCGGGCGAACGGCGTGCGTCCCGAGCCCTTCAAGTGCAAGTCGCGACGGCGTCCGTAAACATCGAGCACCTCACCGAGCAGGAGCGCTCGGCCATCGCCGAGGCTGGGCACGAACCCACCGAACTGATGGCCGGCGTAGGCCTGCGCTACCGGCGACGCCCCGTCGGGCGTGGCGTTGCCGACCAGAACGGCGACACCGTCAGGTGCTCTCAGCGCATCGGCATGGACACCCAGCTCTGTAGCCAGCTCCTCGTTGAGCGCCAACAGCCGCGGCGCAGGCGCCGGTGTCGCTCGCCACGGCTCGTACAGGCCCTCCAGTTCACGCACATAGGAGTTGTCGAACGCGAACAGCAGCCCGGCAGCGACGTTCATAATCTGAGGCTAACGGGGCCGGCCGCCGCGCCAAAGTGGAGTGACTTCTACAGTCAAAAGTCAAATCGTGTGGGCGCAGTAGGTTTCGAATGCCTTCCGAGCCCTGACCAGCAGCTGCCTCCAAGAACCCGCCCCACCGAGTGCCCGCCGTGGTGCGAACCCGACGTGGCGCGGTGTCCGGTCCCCGATAGTCGGTCCGCTCGGTTCTTGAGTCGGGTTATCGGTTGGTGTTCAGGCGATGTCGCAGGCCATGGGGGCGTGTTGGCATCGGCAGGTGGCAGCGTACTCGGCT
>DASQVB010000516.1:0-6891 GCA_035640975.1 Pseudonocardiaceae bacterium | reverse complement strand
GAGACCGTCACCCGCAACAACCTCGAAGCCGCCGAGGAGATCATCCGCCAGCTCAGGCTGCGGGACATCGGCGGCATCATCGTGATCGACTTCATTGACATGGTGCTCGAGTCGAACCGGGACCTCGTGCTACGTCGGCTGACCGAATGCCTGGGCCGGGACCGCACCCGTCACCAGGTGGCCGAGGTCACCACGCTGGGGCTGGTCCAGATGACCAGAAAGAAGGTCGGCACCGGATTGCTGGAGGCGTACTCCAGCACTTGCGAGAGCTGCAAGGGCCGCGGCGTGCTGGTGTCCGCGGAGCCGGTGAACGTCCGAAGCCAGCCGGCTGCTGCCCCGTCGGGCACTAAAGACTCCGGTGCGGGGAACGGCCGCCGCTCGCGGTCCCGTGGACGTGGGACGGGTGGTGACCCTGTGATACCGGAGCAGGGAACGTCGGAGCAGGAGCCACCGGAGACGTCGGAACAGCCGAGTACCGAGGCCATGGCCGTTGCTGAGATCGCACCGCTGCCAGCCTCGGAGGATTCGGCAGAACCCGCTTCGGGTGTCGCGTCGGGGGATGCCAGCGAGAGCAGCTCGGTGATGGCTCCGTCAGCGACCACTGCTCCGGAGAGAACTGCGCAGCCCGCGACGCGCACCGTGACGCGGCGCCGCCGCGCAGCCTCGCGTCCTGCCGGGCCACCGGCTGCCGAGCTTCCGGAGGCCGTCGACTCGTCCGTCCCTGCGCTTCGCGGTAATGCACGTGAGGTGAGCACCCCGGTTTGACCGTGCCAGACGGCGGGCCGTACCCTCGTTGTGCGGCCCGCCTGCTCGGCGGGCTGAAATCTGCTCGCTTGTCATGCACCAGCGTCTGGCATGTACCGGCGTCAGCCGACACAGATCCAGCCAATTCTCGTCCCCTCAGTCGAACAGCAGGAGTTCCCACCCGATGTACGCGATCGTGAAGACCGGCGGCAAGCAGTACAAAGTGGCCGTCGGGGACGTCGTCGAGGTGGAAAAGCTCGAGGGCGAGCCCGGGACCGAAGTCAGTTTTCCCGCCGTCTTACTCGTGGACGGCTCCGAGGTGACCACCGACGCTGCTGCCCTTGGTGCGGTCTCAGTCAGTGGCAAGGTCGTCGCACAGGCCAAGGGCCCCAAGATCCGGATCCACAAGTTCAAGAACAAGACTGGTTACCACAAGCGCCAGGGTCACCGCCAGCATCTGACCCGCGTCGAGGTCACCGGCATTTCCCGGTGACCCTCAAACTTAAAGCACAGCGACCTTGGGAGGTTGTGAGTACCGATGGCACATAAAAAGGGCGCTTCCAGCTCCCGGAACGGTCGTGACTCCAACGCTCAGCGGCTCGGAGTGAAGCGGTTCGGCGGCCAGGTGGTGAACGCAGGCGAGATCCTCATCCGGCAGCGTGGCACCAAGTTCCACCCGGGTGTAGATGTCGGCCGCGGCGGTGACGACACCCTGTTCGCGCTCGCGGCGGGAGCGGTGCAGTTCAGCACCAAACGTGGGCGCAAGATGGTCAACATCGTCCCGGCCGGGGCCTGAGCCCGGCCCACATAGCGCGCAACCCGACGAGGGGCGGACCGGCGAAAATGACCGGCCCGCCCCTCGTCGCGTTGCAGTATCGAGTGAGATCGAAGGAGGAGCAGAGGTGTCCCGCTTCGTGGACCGTGCGGTGATTCACGTCGCCGCGGGTGACGGCGGTCATGGCTGCGCCTCCGTGCACCGGGAGAAGTTCAAGCCGCTGGGTGGCCCGGATGGTGGCAACGGTGGGCGCGGCGGCGATGTGGTGCTGATGGTGGATCCCGGGATGCACACGCTGCTCGACTTCCACTACCGCTCCCACGCCAGGGCCTCGGGTGGCAAGCAGGGGCAGGGTGGTAACCGAAACGGCGCGGTCGGGGAAGACCTCATACTGCGGGTACCGGACGGCACGGTGGTGATCGACTCCCAGGGCGAGGTGCTGGCCGACCTGGTGGGTGCCGGAACCCGTTTCATCGCGGCAGCAGGTGGAGCCGGCGGGCTGGGTAACGCAGCGCTGGCCTCCAGGGCCCGCAAGGCGCCGGGTTTCGCCCTACTCGGTGAGCCAGGCGAGACTCGAGATCTGGTGCTGGAACTGAAGTCGGTCGCCGATGTCGGGCTCATCGGCTTCCCCTCAGCGGGCAAGTCCTCCCTGGTTTCGGTGCTTTCGGCGGCCCGTCCCAAGATTGCCGACTACCCGTTCACCACGCTGGTTCCCAATCTCGGCGTGGTCACCGCGGGGGAGACGGTGTTCACCGTCGCCGACGTCCCCGGCTTGATTCCCGGGGCCAGCCAGGGCAAGGGGCTGGGGTTGGAGTTCCTGCGGCACATCGAACGCTGTGCGGTGCTGGTGCACGTCGTGGACTGCGCGACTGTCGAGCCTGGGCGCGATCCGTTGTCGGATGTCGATGCCCTGGAGCATGAGCTCGCCGCGTACACCCCGTCACTGGGTGGCGAACTGGCGTCCCGACCCCGGCTGGTGGTGCTCAACAAGATTGACGTACCCGATGCCCGGGAGCTGGCTGAGATGGTGAGTCCCGAGCTCACAGCCCGTGGCCTGCCGGTGTACTGCGTTTCCACGGTGACTACCGAGGGTCTGCGGGAGCTCACTTTCGCCCTCGGCGCCGCGGTGCGCCAGCACCGATCCGCCCAGCCGCCGTCAGAACCCACCCGGGTGGTGCTACGTCCCTCGGCCGTCGATGAGGCTGGTTTCGAGGTCGTGGCCGATCCCGGGCAGCATGAGGGGTTCATCGTCCGTGGGATCCGCCCGCAGCGCTGGGTGCGCCAGACGAAGTTCGACAACGCCGAGGCCGTTGGATACCTGGCTGATCGGCTGGCCCGGCTCGGTGTCGAGGATGCCCTGGCAGCCGCGGGCGCCCGTGCCGGATGCCCGGTCACCATCGGTGACGTCACCTTCGAGTGGGAGCCCTCCACACCAGCTGGAGCGGCCGCGGTTCGGCTGGGGGGTCGGGGAACGGACTGGCGGTTGGATGACGACGAGCGCATCAGCGCCGTCCAGCGCAAGGCCGCCCGACGGGGCCGGCGCGAACCCAGTGCCGGCTCTGGTGGGCCGGAGGACTCTGGCCAGCCCGACGACTCTGGCCAGGAGAGCGCGGACGTGGGGCACGATTGAGTCTGACCCGGCAGGCTGTGGTGCAGGCGCGGCACCTTGTGGTCAAGGTCGGCTCCTCCTCGCTCACCACGGCAGCCGGCGGGCTGGACCGGGCGAGGCTGGACACTCTGGTCAACGCGCTCGCCGCCCGGGTCTCCGCCGGCACCCACCTCGTACTGGTGTCCTCAGGCGCCATTGCTGCCGGGTTGGCCCCGTTGGGGCTGCGCCGCCGGCCCCGCGATCTGGCTACCCAGCAGGCCGCCGCCAGCGTCGGTCAGCTGGCGCTGGCACATGCCTACGCCGAGTCGTGGGGACGGCATGGCCGCACTGTGGGACAGGTGCTGCTGACCTCCGACGACATGGTCCGCCGCGCGCACTACCGCAACGCTCAGCGCACCTTCGCCCGGCTGCGTGGGCTCGGTGTGATGCCGGTGGTCAACGAGAACGACACGGTGGTCACTGACGAGATCCGGTTCGGTGACAACGACCGGCTGGCCGCCCTGGTAGCGCACCTGATCGGAGCCGACGCGTTGGTGTTGCTCTCCGATGTCGGGGGTCTCTACGACGGTGATCCGCGACGTGGCGCGGCGCGCCTGATTACCGAGGTGCTCGGTCCTTCAGATGTGCGCGGCGTGCGGGTTGGTGACGGTGGTGTGCTGGGCACCGGAGGGATGGCCTCCAAGCTCGACGCCGCGACGCTGGCCTCACGAGCCGGAGTGCCGGTGCTGTTGGCCGCTGCCGCGCAGGTCGGGCGAGCGTTGGGTCCAGCCGATGTCGGTACCGCCTTCGCACCGAGCGGGTCGCGGCTGTCCGCTCGCCGGTTCTGGCTGCGCCACGCTGCGGATGCAGCCGGACGGCTGCGGCTCGACGACGGGGCGGTGAACGCGGTGGTGCATCGCCGCCGTTCGCTGCTTGCCGCCGGCATCATCGGCGTCGAGGGAGACTTCGAGGCCGGCGACGTGGTGGAGTTGGTCGACCGGCACAACGCGGTGGTGGCTCGGGGGATGGTCGGGTTCGACGCCACCGAGTTGCCCGAGCTGATCGGCCGTTCCACCCGTGACCTGCCTCCGGAGTTGCGCCGCGAGGTCGTGCACGCCGACGACCTGGTACCCGTATAACCCTCCCCCGGCGTGTCGCGTTCCCGTGCCAGGTGTGTCGTGCCGCAGTGCCCGCCACGTGGTGCAAGGTGCGTCGACACACCGGGCACGGGAGCGCGACACGCGGGGGAAGGGGTGCCCGTAGGCTGGGAATCGTGCAGCTGCGAACGAACCCCGAGGTGACTACCGGGAGCCCCACCGAGTCCGGGCCCCAGATCGTGGCAGGTTGCGCCCGGCGGGCGCAGCGGGCCGCTCCCACCCTGGCTACCGCGTCCGACGACGCGATCAACACCGCACTGCACGCCATGGCACGCCGGCTGACCGACTCCGTCGCCGAGGTACTTGCCGCCAATTCCGCCGATATCACCGCAGCCGAGCAGTCCGGGATGACCCAGGCGCTGGTCGATCGGTTGCGACTGGGCGAGGCGCGGCTAACTGAGATGGCCAACCAACTCGCGTTGCTTGCCCAGGTCCCGTTTCCGTCGCGGGATCGGGTGCTGGAAGACCGGCCAGACGGTTTGCGGCTGATCGAGCGCCGCCGCCCGGTAGGCGTGGTAGGCGCCACCTTCGAGGCCCGCCCCAACGTCACCGTCGATGTCGCCTCCCAACTGGTGAAATCCCGCAACGCCGGAGTGCTGCGCACCGGAGCGGCGGCGCTGCGCTCGGCACTGGCGTTGTGTGAGCACGTCATCGCGCCGGCGTTGGCCGACGCCGGGTTGGACCCGGACGCGGTGCAGCTGGTACCCGATCCGCGCCGGGACTGTGCCTTAGCCCTGGTGCAGCACCCTGAGCTGATCCCGTTGGTCATCGTGCGGGGCAGCGGAGAGACGACGCGGACGCTGGCCGCTGAGGGCGCTCGCCACGGGGTACGAGTCTTGGCCCATGCAGATGGTGGCGGAGTGCTCTACGTCGATGCGGCGGCCAACCCCGTGCTGGCCGTCGAGCTGCTCGTCGCGGGGCTAGACCGGTTGGGTGTCTGCAACCGGGTGAACCTGATGCTGGTGGCCGAGGGTGCCCCCGAAGAGTTACACGAGGCGCTGCTCAAGGCCGCCCGGCAGCGCGGCATCGCGTTGTCGCTGCCCCCGCATGACCACCCGCTGGGGCACGAGTGGGCGTTGGACACCGGCCGGGAGGCAACACTGACCGTCAGCCGGGTCGCCGGTCCAGGGCAGGCAGCTCAGGTCGCGAACCAGGAGACCTCCGGACTGGCCGCCACCATCGTCACCGACAACGAGGCCGCGGCGCACGAGTTCATGGACAGTTATGACGGCACCGGGGTGTTCTGGAACGCCAGCACCCGCCTGCTCGACGGATTCAAGCTACGGAGGGTTCCCGAGACCGGAATCAACGTCGATCGGGTGCCTGGACCTCGCGGACCCGTCACCTTCACTGACCTGTACCTGCGACAATTTGTGATCATCCCGGTTCCACTGATGGCTTAGCGGGTACCTTGGATGATTGAACTGAACTTATTTACGGTACGACACGAAGATCGGGTGTGAAGCCCATGACCACTGTTAGCGACAGGTTCGGCCGTCCACTGCGGGATCTTCGGATCTCGGTGACCGACCGGTGCAACTTCCGCTGTTGCTACTGCATGCCGCGCGACGTCTTCGGCACCGACTTTCCCTTCATGGATCACTCGGAGCTGCTGTCGTTCGAGGAGATCGAGCGGCTCGGGACGGTTTTTGCGCGTTTGGGTGTCAAGAAGCTGCGGCTCACCGGTGGAGAGCCGTTGCTCCGGCATGGCATCGAACGACTTGTCGAGCAGCTTGTCAACATCGATGGCGTGGATGACGTGGCCCTGACGACCAACGGGTCGCTGCTGGCCGCGAAGGCGCAAGCCCTTCACGATGCCGGTTTAAGGCGGGTCACGGTAAGTCTGGACTCCCTTGACGAGCCGACATTCCGAGCCGTCAGTGATGTGAAGATCCCGCTGGCCCGAGTGATCAAGGGAATTGCGGCTGCTGTCGACGTCGGCATGACCCCCGTGAAGGTCAACGCAGTGATCAAGCGGGGCATGAACGACGGGCAGAGCATTGTGGATCTCGCCGGGTTTGGGCGCGAGCACGGCTACGTCGTCCGATTCATCGAATTTATGGACGTCGGAGCCACCAACGGATGGCGGTTGGACGATGTCGTCTCGGCCGATGAGATCATCGAGCGCATCAACGCGGTCTGGCCGATTGAACCGCTGGCCCCCACGTACGTCGGCGAGGTGGCCACCCGGTACCGCTACCTCGACGGAGCTGGCGAGGTCGGTGTGATCGCCTCGATCACCAAGCCGTTCTGCCGGACCTGCTCTCGAGCCCGCCTGTCCGCCAAGGGCGAGTTGTACACCTGCCTGTTCTCCGGCGCCGGCCATGACCTTCGTGCACTACTGCGCAGTGGCTGCAGCGACGAGGAACTCCACACCGTGATCAGCAGTCTCTGGACGGGTCGGACCGACCGTTACTCGGCCCAGCGAACGAGTTCGACGGCTGGACTGTCCAAGGTGGAGATGAGCTACATCGGGGGCTAAGGGCTCGCGTTGTATCAGGTCAGTCTGGTTCGGGCGTGTTGCGGGTGGGGTGCAGGGTGTAATTCCAGTCGCCGTGGAATTCGTGTCGGGTGTTCGGGAGGGCCTGCATCTCGCGGTCGTTGATCTTGATCCCGGTCGGGTAGTT
>DASQVB010000515.1:0-2205 GCA_035640975.1 Pseudonocardiaceae bacterium | reverse complement strand
GGACGAGGACGAGGCGATCGCGGTCACGGTTTCGTGGCTGAGCCGGCAATACGGGAGCTGACGTGCAGGTAGTTCCGCGTCCGATGAACCGGCCACCTCCGTGGCATCCCGGTAGGGATGCAGGGCTGCGCCCAGCCCGGTCAACTGGCGGTGCACACGCGCCGAAGTGAGCCACGGCATCACCGCACAGACGGTTCGACCGTGCACGGCGGCCTCGTCGGGCCTTCCGGCGTGCACCAGCACCCGTGCAGTATCAGCTGGCCGAACGCTCGGGACCGCACCCGGTCGCCGTCGCGTAACTCGATCACTCGCTCGGCGCACGCTCGGCGGCGGTCAATCGCCGAGCTCGAGTAGGCACAGCGCAGCCTCGCCCGCGTGGGCTGCCTCATCGAACCCCGCGATCCACTCCGCAGCCTCGCCGCACGACCTTCGAGAACAGCGCCCTGCTCCGCCTGACCGTCAACAACAACGGCGACGAGGCCATCGGCCGCATCGCGGACTGGGCCACATTACAGCACTGTAATTCGCAAGCCGGAGATCGTCGGCTCTGGGACGAGGCCATCGCTGGGTACATCTGGTGGCTCCAGTCCGGAAAACCCTCCCGCGACCGATACAGCGTGACCATCACAGCCGATCACCAATGGATATGGCTCGACGACCCGGCGAATCTCATCCGAGGAACTCAGGTGGCGTCGTCGTAGCGGGGGGCCGTTGCGCTCTCCGACGCCACCGGCTCCACCTGATGGTCCAGCGGGGAGGGCTCGTCGGGATCGAGATCGTCCCAGCCTTCGTCGGCGCGCCGCCGCGCTAGGGCGCGGTCGTGCGCCCGAGCGATCAGCACCGACGTCTCGAACAGCACCACCAGCGCGCCGGCCAGTGCCAGCATGGAGATCGGGTCACTGCCGGGGGTGGCGACGGCGGCAAGCACGAACAGCCCGAACAGGATGCCGCGCTGCCAACGCTTGAGCTTCTCGTACGGCAGCACCCCGATCCGGTTGAGCATCACCACCAGCAGCGGCAATTCGAAGGTCAGGCCGAAGACCGCCAGCATCGTGAGCAGGAAGCCGATGTAGGCCTGACCGGTCAGCGCGGTGATGAACTGCCCGGCACCCAGATTCGCCAGGAAGGACAGGCCGGTAGGGACCACGTAATAGGCGAGGACCGCGCCGGCGGCGAACAGCACACTGGACGCACCGACGAAGACGACGGCGAACTTGCGTTCCTTGGTGTAGAGCCCGGGTGTGATGAACGCCCACAGCTGGTACAACCACACCGGCGCGGTGAGCACCGCACCCGTCGCCAAGCCCACCTGCATGCGGAGGGTGAACACCTCGAACGGGCCGGTCTGCAGCAACTGGCACCGGCCCTGGTTTGGAGTCAGCCGCAGCGTCTCGGGCAGACCGCAGTACGGACGGGTGATCAGGTCGCCCAGGGTGGGCAGACCGAACGGTGAGGTTCCCCACCAGGTGAATCCGAGAATGCCACCGAGCGCGACCGCCGCCAGCGCGATGAACAATCGGTAGCGCAGCTCGTAGAGGTGCTCCATGAGCGTCATGGAGCCGTCCGGGTTGGCCTTGCGTCGACGGCCCGGCGCAGCGAGGAAACGTCCAGCCGCCAAACGCATCCCGCTCACCCGATCTTCGTCGTCAGCGGGTGGTGTCGTTGGGGCGCTGAGACTTCTGAACGGCTGTCGACTCGTGAACTGCCGTTGGCTCCTGAACCGGCGTTGCGGTGGGGCTCGACGGTGGCAGCACCTGCTGAGGGGCTTGCTGCGGGGGTGCTGGCGGGGTCGCCTCGTCCTCCGAGCGCATGCCCTTGGTTTCGGCCTTCAAGATGCGCATGGACTGCCCGATAGCCCGGGCAGCCGATGGCAGCTTGGTCGCACCGAACAGCAGGACCAGCACGCCCAGGAGCACTATCAGCTCCCAGCCACCCAGATTAGGCATCGTGGCTTCCTTTCTCGTCTCTCGTGCGGAATCGATGCTACGCGGCCAGGGCTCCGTTGGGCGTCTTCGCATTGCGGCGGTGGCGGCGCCGGGCCAGCTCACCCCGCAGCGTCGCGATCCGGGCGGTCAGGGCGCGGCTGCGGTCGGCGAAGCTGGTGCGGCTGGTGCGGGCGGCCTCAGCCAGCCGGCGGGCCGGGCCGAGCAATCGGATCAGCAGCATGAGCAGCACCACGGCGCCGGCGGCGGCCACCAGTGCACT
>DASQVB010000514.1:0-12587 GCA_035640975.1 Pseudonocardiaceae bacterium | reverse complement strand
TGGTCGCCTAAGCGCACACCGTCGGGCACAACGGGGACCCTGATGAGATTCATCGCCGGGGAGCCGACGAAGCCTGCGACGAATACATTGGCCGGCTTGTCGTAGAGTCGGCGAGGGATGTCGACCTGCTGCAGCACACCGCCGTTGAGCACCGCTACCCGGTCTCCCATAGTCATCGCTTCGACCTGGTCGTGGGTGACGTAGATGGTGGTGATGCCCAGCCGGCGTTGCAGCGCGGCGATCTGGCTTCGGGTCGAAACGCGCAGTTTGGCATCCAGATTGGACAGCGGCTCGTCCATCAGGAATACCTGTGGTTCCCGGACAATTGCGCGGCCCATCGCCACTCGTTGCCGTTGTCCTCCGGACAGCGCCCTGGGTTTGCGGTCCAGGAGTTCCTGCAAGTCCAGCAGCGTCGCGGCCTCGCGCACCCGGCGCATCCGCTCGACCTTGCCGACACCGGCGACCTTGAGCGCGAAACCAATGTTGTCGGCCACCGACATGTGTGGATAGAGGGCGTAGTTCTGAAACACCATCGCAATGTCGCGGTCCTTCGGGGCAAGGTGAGTGACATCGCGATCACCGATCGTGATCGTTCCGTCGTCGACGTCCTCAAGTCCGGCGAGCATGCGCAGCGACGTCGATTTGCCGCAGCCGGAAGGTCCGACCAATACGACGCATTCCCCGTCGTCGATCTGGAGATCGAGGCGGTCAACGGCGGGCCGATCGCTGCCCGGGTAGATCCGGGACACGCCATCATAGGAAACAGTGCTCATAGTGGTTTCCTCTGCAGTGAGGCGATCGGGCTCATCCCTTCTCGGCCCCGCTCGTGAGGCCCTCGACAAGCAGCCGCTCGGCGAGGAAGAAGATTCCGATAATCGGCAGCGTCAGCAGGACCGAGCCGGCCATCAGCACCGTCGTGGGAATTTCAATGCTGCCGGCGAGCTGGGAGAGCCCGAGCGATACCGTCCAGCGGTCGCGGTCCTCGGCGAGGAACAGCAGGGCGAACAGGAACTCATTCCATGCAATCATGAAGACATACAGCGCGGTGGACATCAGTGCGGGCAGCGCCAGCGGCAGACTGATCCAGCGGATAATCTGGAACCGCGAGCAGCCGTCGATCGCCGCGGACTCCTCCAGCGACACCGGCACGGTCTCGAAATAGTTGCGCAGCATGTAGATCGAGATCGGCACAGTCTGCGCGACGTAGACGATTACTAGCCCCACCAGCGACCCGCGCAGCCCGATGCCGGCGAAGAAGACGAACAGCGGTACCGCCAGCAGGATGGCCGGAAACAGGTAGACGGCCAGGAACAGCGCACTGACCTGCCGGCGGCCGGCGAACCGCAGCCGGCTGATCGCGTAGGCGCCGGGGACCGCCGCGAGCAGCGTTACGGCGACGGTAAGCACGGCGATCACGAAGCTGTTGCGCAGGAACACCAGGAAGCCCTGGCCGCCGTCGGCCACCGAGGTCAGCACGGAGACGTAGGTGGACACATCGAACTCGGCGGGCCACAGCAGCCCCGGCCGCAGCACCACCTGATCCAGACTGCGCAGCGAGAGCATGACCATGTAGTAGAGGGGGAACGCGGTGACCAGCACCAGCACGGCGATCACCATCCAACCCAGCACCCTGAACACACGGGTTTCCACGGCGTCGCGGTTCCAGCGGCGTCGGGCGGGCGTGGGTACGGTCAGCCGGGACTGGTCGGTTCGGGTCATCTTGCATCCTGCAGGTGGCGGCCGAAGAAACGGAAGTAAATTCCCAGCAGTATGACCAGCACGAGCGACAGCACCAGCGCCTGCGCCGACGCCGCCCCGATGTCGCCGCGCGCGGTGAGCAGCTCATAGATCCGTACGCTGACGACCTCGGTGCCCGCTCCACCTCCGGTGAGGAGGTAGATGTCGTCGAACTCGTTGAAGGTGAAGATGAATCGCAGCACCGTGAGCAGCGCGATCACCGGCAGCAGCTGTGGCCAGATCACGTGTCGGAATCGCTGTGTCGGCGTCGCGCCGTCTATCCGCGCGGCCTCCTCCAGCTCCGCCGGGATGGCCGTCATGCGCGCGGTGAGAAATAGGAACGCGAACGGGAAGTACCGCCACGCCTGGAACGCCATAACGGTCAGCAGCGCCACCGGAACGTCGAACTCCAGCTCGAAGATGGACACCTCGGCCGAGCGCTGGGTCAGGAACGCGATCGGGTTGGTCCAGCCGAATACCGAGGCGCCGATCTCGTTGATGATGCCGAACTGTGGGTTCAGCATGGTCTGCCAGACGAATGTCACCGCCACCACCGGAGCGACATAGGGCAGCAGCATGAATCCCCGTACCACCGCGCGCCCTCGGAACCATCCGCGCAACGCCAGCGCTGCCACCAGCCCGAGGCCGATCGAGGTGACCGTGCCGACCATGGAGTACAACAGGGTGGTGGTCAGCGCGTTGTAGAACCCGGGTGAGCTGAACACGCCCGTGAGGTTGTCCAGGGTGAAGTCGCCCATCAGTCCTCGGCGCCGGATATCGATCAAGCGGAGATCTTGGAAGGCCAGCACGATCGTCCAGGCGATCGGAACCACGATCACGAGCACAATGACGACGAGTGTCGGAGCGAGCAGCGTCTGCCCTGCGCGGGCGTCACGCTGGGCCAGCGTCCGGACGCGTGGCGATGGCCGAGTCGGTGAACGTCCAGCGGGCCGGGTCGGGGTGGATCTCGTCATCGCGGCCTCACCGCAGGGAGTCCTGAATCTCAGAGACGGCGTCGGCGGCCTGCTCCGCGGCCTCCGACGGCTCCACCTCACCACCGGTCATGGCGCTGATCGCCTGGGGCACCGGGAGCTCACCAGCAATCGCGCCGATCAGCCCCGCCTGACCCCGGGTGATGCCCCAGCGGCTGAACCTGTCCACGCTGGTAGCCAGCGCGTCAAGCTCATCGGGCGGGTAGAAGTCGGTCAGCGGCGCTTTGGTGTCCACGCCCGCCGGCAGGCTGCGCCAGGCGTCCGCGTACTCCCGAGGACTCGCCTGGGTGCCGGAGCGGGTCGGGAACTTGCCCTCAGGGGCGAAGCTGAGCCAGTCGAGGTAGCCGTCGCTCATCATGTACTCGACGAACCGGCGCGCTGGCTCGGTGGACGCGTCGGCGAGCACCGCCCACGACACCACCTCGCCAAACTGTGCCGGCGTCGTGCCCTCCGGCCCGGATATCGTGGTGACGATGCCGGTGTTGTCCACTAGGAACCGCGGATCGGCCACGCACCGAGGGCAGCTGGGCGCGGCGTCGGCGCGCAGCCCGGCGAGCTCGTCGAGGATGAATGACGACCAGATCATCATCGCGGCCTTGCCCGCGAAGTAGGTGGCCCTGGTCGTGTCCGAGTCCTGGGCACCCGCCACCGAGTAGTTGCGGATCAGGTTGTCGTAGAAAGCGAAGCTGGTGACGCACGAGGGGCTGTTCAGGCCGATCTCGCCGCCGGCGATGACGAGTTCGCAGCCGTTGGCCAGCGCCAAGTGCTCGAAGGTCTGTTGCGTGAAGCTGTCACCCGGTGTTGTCGAGCCAACAAATCCGGCGACGCCGCCGGTGTGCAGCGCGCGCGCCGCTGCGGTGATGTCGGCGTAGTTCCGCGGCTCTGGCAGCCCGGCCGCGGCGAACAGATCGCGGCGGTAGAGCAGTAACTGCGCGAACGCGTCGCTGGGCACGGCCAGCTGGGTTGTGCCATCGCGAGTAAGGGTGAGCGCCCGCTCGGAGAAGGTACTGGTACTCAGGTTCGCCACGACCGCGCCGGGAACCTCCGTATCGAGCAGCTCATTCGCCGCGAGCGAGCGGACCCCGGCCAGGGACAGCGCCCCTACCACGTCCGGCAGCTTCCCCGATGCGGCGGCGGACATGACCAGTTGGTTGAACTGGCCCTCGTCAATCCCCACGACCTCCACCGCGACTCCGGTGACCCGACTGAACTCGGCGGCGATGGCCTGCTGGGCCGCCAGCCGCTCAGGCAGGTTCTCCAGGGTCCATACCGTGATCGCGTTCCCATCCCGCTCAGGCCCGGAGCCACCGCAGGCCGCCGTCATCAGAAGCACCACTGCCGCCACGGCCGCCGCGACGCGCGATGAGATCCTCACTATGTGTCTCGACGGCGTGCGAATGCCCTTCATGCCCGTCGACTCCGCGGTCACCTCAGGACACGGCCGGTGCCCTAGAAGCCGCCACCGAAGTCGCCACCGCCGAAGTCGCCGCCACCCCAGCCGCCGCCACCGAAGTCTCCACCGGTGCCGCTGTCACCGCCGAAGTCGCCGCTGCCACTGTCGGCACCGCCATCGGACATGGCGTCATCCTGCCCGGCATCGCCCTGCTCCCACGCCTCCCCGGCGGGGATCCCGCTCATTCCGGAGAACATCGCACTGAACAGCAGTACCGAGCCCAGACCCCACGCGCCGCCTATCAATGCCGGTTTCCACCAGGGTTCGCTGTACCAACCCTGTGGTACCGGGCGGCCGGCCACCCGACCGCCCGGGTAGTAGTGCGGCGTGCGGTCACTGGGATGCGGTGAGGCTGCGTAGTCGTGCCCCTCGACCTCAACGGCACGGTCCTCGGTGACCGAACCGGCGGCGGCCTGGCCCGGCACCGGCGGCAAATCAGGCCCTGGGTCCATACCCATGGCCGAGCGGGCGGCTCGTACGTAATAGAGCCCTTCCCAGGCCGTCTGGGTCACCAGGCGGCACTGTGCCGCCGTCTGTGCGGACTCCATCTGGGAGCCGGCGGCCGTGTAGCGCTCCGCGGCGTCGGCGAGCGCCTGCTTGGAGGGCTCATTGGTGCCGACCAGATTGAGGACCTGACCGCCAAGGCGCTCCACCCAGCGCCGCGCCTCAGCCTTCGAATCCTCAAGCTCGCGCTGCTGCGAGACCTGCCGGTGTTGGAGGTAGTACGCCGCGCCACCGCCGATCAGCAGCACAAGTATCACCACCGAGATCAGCGTGCCCACGACGACCTCCTTCACCAACCAGACCGGACAGCACCGACATTACCCCCGCTACCGGCAGGTCCCGGTCGTGCTGCTCAGGTAGCGGTGGGAACCTTGTCGAGAAAGCCCAGCACCGTCGGGCCCGCCGTCGATGTTGAAGCGCGACCACCCATGCCGTCGATTACCTCGGAGGTCATCGCGTCGGCGGCAGCGCCGTGTCTACCGTGACGGCGTGCGCTCCACACAAACGGCGAATCCACCGCTACCACCGTCCGCACGGCGAGTTATCGCTGTTCAGCGCCACCACCGTCTTCGGAACACACCTGGATGTGACGGTGGCCGAACTAGCTATCGAATCCTTTTATCCCGCCGACGACATCACCGCCGCCGCCCTTCAGCGGTACATCTAGAGGCAATGACGGCCGACGGCCGTCCCGTCAGCTGGAGGCAGCCGTGCCCGAAGGCGACACCGTGTACTTGGCGGCCAAGCGGATGACGGCCGCGTTGAGCGGGAAGCGTCTGACCCGAGGCGAGCTGCGTCATCCCCGGCTGGCTGAGCATGATCTCTCGGGGCTCGCTGTCCTGGGCGTACACAGCGTTTGGAAAGCACTTGTTCACCCGTTTCGATGACGGACGAAGTCTGCATACGCATTTCCGGATGGATGGCGCCTGGCATCTGTACCGGCCCGGGCAGCGTTGGCGACGGTCAGGCCATCAAGCCCGGGCAGTGCTGAACACGCAAGAACGAGTAGCAGTAGGTTTCCTCCTGTACCCCCGTCACGCCGAAGCCCTTGAGGCTGCCGCCAAAGCTACGGATGACAAGAGGCGTCCGCTGGTCGCCGAGTTGAGTGAGTGCGAGCACCTCGCCGACGAGCTGTCCGGGCGGCTCGGCCGACGGGAGATCACGCTCCAGCGTTATGACGTTGCCATGGCGCCGTTGGACAAGCGCATCGCAGAGCTTCGCGCAGAGCTGGCTGAGCTGGACAGCGTGCCAGCAGCAGTCGCAGACCCTGCCGTCGTTGCCGCGTCACGCGAAGAATGGATTGCGAGATGGGACGCTGCCACGGTGGCCGAGCGGCGTAGTTTCATCCGGCAGGCGTTGGCGACTCGACGGATCGTGATCGCTCCCGCTGACCCGTCCCGGCCTCGAAAGTTCGATCCAAGGCGTATCGTCATCGAGGAGGTCGCGCTATCTCCCCGATGAGCAAGGCGCAAGATGAACTACCGCATTGGATGGGGACCTGGCTGGCAGTGAGGGCAGTAATAGGTGTGCCTGGCGTATACCCCCTCTCCTTGCACCGCCCGGATCACTCGGTGCCCACAGCGGCGGCAGGGCCGCCCACCCCGCTCATACACCCAGTGCTGTCGCCCCCGAGCTAAATCTCCGGTGGTGGACTGCTCCGGCCGCTCCGCATTAGCCAGCAGCAGCCGCCGCCCCAGAGCCACCACCACATTCGGATCGACGCCTCGAACCGGAGCCCACGGAGAGATGCCCAGCAGGAAGCACATCTCCGTTTTATATAAATTCCCAATACCTGCCATGATTCGCTGCTCGAGTAGAGCAAGGCCCAGCTCGAGGTCGGGCTGGGCACGGAGTCGTTGCGCCGCGGTGGCAGCAGTGTCATCGGTCCAGTGCGAGCTGAGCAGGTCGGGGCCCAGGTGTCCCACCAGGCGCTGTTCGTCCTTGATGGGCACCAGCGCCATGTCGTGCAGACAGAAGCCCACCGCTACCCGGTCCCGCGTGGTCAACACCGCGCGGGCTTGGTGACTCGGCCGTCGCCAGCGCTCGCCAGGTTGGTACAGGTGCCACGAGCCGTCCATCCGGAAATGCGTATGCAGGCTTCGCCCGTCATCGAAGCGGATGAACAGGTGCTTGCCGACGCTGTGCACCCCCAGCACCGTGAGCCCGGAGAGGTCATGCTCAGCCAGTCGCGGATGGCGCAGTTCCCCCTGAGTGAGGCGCTTGCCGCACAGCGCCGCCGCCATGCGCTTCGCCGCCAGGTACACGGTGTCACCTTCCGGCACAGCTGCTTCCTTCCGGCGAACAAAATCGGATTGGCTCTTGCTTCCGATTACTCCGCCGACACATCGTAGAGCAAGACGTGGCGATCAGCGGGGAGGATCACGATATAAATCTCGATCGGGCGCTCGTTCTGGTCGTGGTTCTCAGCAAGCGCCCAACGGGCGTGCCTGCAGCGATGATTAGTTTATCCGTTTCATCTGGTGTCGGCATACGCCAGGTATTTCGTCCTCGTAGCGGGTTGGAATACCCGAGGTCTCCGAGGATCTGGTCTGTTTTTTCCTGATGTCAGCCGGGTTCATGATCTTTGAGTTCTACGCGATGGTTAAGGGATAGTAGCTGTCGCGGAGCTGGAGCGGCTCGTCGTCGGGGTCAACGTATAGTAAGTGACCCCATGGCGGGGAGGAGTCACGGTGGCACTCATTCTCGACATCTACGCGCGCGTGTCGCGACTTGGTGATGATCGGCAACGCTCGACAGGGGGTCAGGTCGAGGATTGTGCGGCCAGGATCGAAGAACGTGGGGCGCAGGTCGGCGAGGTGCCCATCGATAGCGGGCGCTCGGCGTGGAACCCGCGCGTGAGGCGTCCCGAGTGGGAGCGGCTTATGGCTCGGCTGGAAGTCGGCGCGATGGGCGGCGTGGTCGTGTTCGACATGGCGCGCTTTTCTCGTCGGCCTATCGAGGGTGAGCGCCTGATCCTCGCCGCCGAGCGGGGTCTTGTCGTGCTCGACAGTGAAGGCGAGTACGACCTGACGACGGCCAACGGCCGCAAGACATTCCGCGATCAACTCAACGCCGCCGCGTATGAATTCGATCGGCCTGTCCACCCGGGTCAAGCGGGGTAAGCGCGTCAAGGCGACGCGCGGAGAGCCTAACCACTCGTGGCGACCGTTCGGATTCGAGCAGGATGGCGTCACGATTCGAGAGTCAGAGTCTGTCGTGCTTCGTGAGATGGTCGCGCGCGTGCTGGCTGGGGAAAACCAAGATTACATCGTTCTCGATCTCAACCAGCGAGGAGTAACCACGTCTACTGGTGGCGAGTGGTCGCGTGAGTCGTTCAAACAACTCCTTTGAGGCCGCGCAACGCGGGGCAGGTCGTCCACAACGGTGTGGTGGTGGGGTCATCTGCCTGACAAGCCGATTCTCGACAACGACACGAGGGCAGTGTGGATGTGTTCCAGGGGGTACCGATCGGCAAGACCCAGCGCGGGCAGGTCATCTATGGGCAGTTCTTTGAACGGAACTGGATCGTCGGGGGTCGCCCGGGCCAGGGCAAGACGACGCTGGTCAGGATCCTGCCGCTGGATCCCACGGCGGAGTTGTGGGTGTTTGTGATCGCCCAGAACACCGATTTCAAACCGTTCGCCCTCAGGTTGACCCGGTATCAGGTCGGTATGGGCCCCGACGTGGCGGCTGCCGCGGTGCAAGCCCTGGCGATCTGTTCGCGGAGATGGAACGGCGGGGCAAGCTGCTGGCGACCCTGCCGGGTAGTCCTCCGGCGACTTCCGGCGCCTGGCCGACAAACCCGCTCTGGGATTGCACCCGCTGATCTGTGTGATAAGTGAGTGTCACGAACTATTCGGGCATCCCACTTATGGGGAGCAGGCGGCGAAGCTGGCGATCAGTGTGATCAAGCAGGGCCGCAAGTTCGGGATCACCTGATATTGGATACCAGTCGCCGACCGCGACCTCAATTCCTAAGGAGGTCACCCGCAACACCTCCTGCGGGGTCGCGTTCTCGGTGGCCGATCACATTGCTAATGACGGGTTGTTGGGGTCGGGCAAGTACCGGGCCGGGATTCGGGCTGAGCCGGTCAAATCCGGGGGAGTCAAAGTCGTGCGCGCCACCGACGTCACCCACGCTGTCACGTATCGCGACCACCACCGTGACACGGAGGGTGACGGATAGGGAGAGCCTGAGATGGGGACCCACCCGGGGACCCGGTGAGTTCTCCCCACCCACCTCCCCCACGACTGCCTCCCCAACCTGAGCAGCCCAAACTCCCACGGGGACCCGCTTCCGGCCGCACTGAACGACCGCGAAACCCCGCAAAACACCAGGACCCCGATTTCATCGGTGATCGGTGGGCGGCCTGACCGGTTGGGGTAGGTCCAGTGTCTGGTGATCAGCCGGCGGTGCCAGGCCAGCAGCGTGGCCGGCGTGACGATCCGATGGGTCTGCAGCGGCGGGGGAGCAGTCGGGCCAGGGCGGACAGGATGGCCCGGCCCGGCCAGGTGAGGCGAGGTCTGGTCACCTGGCGGCGGAGTACTGCGACTTCCTGGCGCAGGATGAGGATCCGACGTTCTTGGCCGCGGCACTGCGAGTGAGTTCCGGTCGCGGTCTGGTTCAGCCAGTGGTCGAAGCGGGTAGGGCGAGGCGGCGGGCGTCGGCCGTGGGCAGCGCGGCGTGTTTGCCAGCACCCGTCCCCGAACTTCTTGACCACGCCGATCGAAGCCGAGCAGGCTGTGGTGTTGCTGGAACCGGTCGACGGCCCGCAGCGCACGCTCTATCCGCTTCACCGCCGCCCTCCGGCCCACTCCTGGCGTCCGTGGCCCGTGGCCCACGGCCCGCCACAGACGGCACGCCGACGATCCGCCGGCCCGATGCTTCCCGCGAACCCGCGTACGTCGAACATCCATACTGGGAAGGAATACCGTCCTGCCGGATATCGCGGCTGTTGCACCTCGGACACCGACTCGAGAGGGAATCATGGAGCCTCCAGCATCCTCAACCAGCTCGAGGCGCCCGAAGCCTCGCCGACAGCGGGCGCCTCGGCGTGAGCGGCCCGCGGCATACATCGTTGCCGACGTCATGCGCCAGGCCGCGACCACGGTCGAAACTCAAGGGCACCTTGCCGGCGCCGCGTACCTGATGAACCACGCTGACCAGAGCGCGCTGGTTGTTGTCGACGACACCGCCCGGCCGCTCGCGCTGATCACCGAGACCGACCTTCTGCGCGCCGTCGCACATGGCGCGGATATAGAACGGGAGCGCATCTCCGACTGGATGAACCGCGAACCGCCGACCGTCAGCCCCGACACGGTGGTGATGGAGGCGGTGGAGATCATGGCGGCAACGGCCAACCGGCATCTGCCGGTCGTCTCGGATGGTCGGCTGGTGGGCATCGTGGCCATAAGCGATCTCATGGACGCTGTCGTGCACAGCGTCAAGCTTGCCGCCGCGGTGGTGTTCGTTTCCGACCTAGCCCGATCGCTGAGCTTCTACCAGCCGCTGCTGAGATACCCCATCACCGTCGGCGACGCTGACGCCGCATTGCTTACTGGACCGAACGGATCCCAGCTCTACCTACGCCAAGCCGGGGACCACTCGATGCGCCGGGACGGTTTCGGCGTGCAGTGGGTCGGATGGACCGCAGGTGACGCCCACGACCTGGACCGGTGCAGCAAGGTGCTCAAGAAACGCGGCGCCTACGTGAGTCGCGAAACCAGCGAAGGCGTCACGTTGCTGGAGGGCCGCGATCCCGACGGTCTTCCCGTCATCATTGTCTACCCGGGGGCCGAGCATGCGCCACGCCATGTCATCCACGATCGCATCCGCCGGGCCTGAATGCGATGCGAATCGACCGCTGACAAGGGCGGGCCGCCAGGCCTGACCCCGCCCCGACGTCATTGACTTCTGCGCGGCTCGGGGCTTGCCCGGCGGCGACGACTTAGCATCCCGAACCTCGCCGTTCCGCAACCGTTGCCGACCACGGTCGTCGGGAAGGCGGCTGTTGCGTTGTGCGAAGTCGGGGCAGGCGGGATCGTTAATCCAGGTTGGTCAGATTGCCAGGGCCAACTCGTCGAAGGCAGCCAGGACCCGTAGGGTTACGTCTTCCTCGGCCCCAGTTCGTAGTGGCCGCGGCGGATGTTCTGCACGAACGCGTGCCCAGCACTGATCACCAGGGCCGAACGGAGCTGTTTCAGGCCGCGCATCGGCCTCAGGCGGGACTTGAGCCGTCCGTGGTCCGCTTCGATCGGGTTGTTCGCATACTGCTCGGTGACATGACAGGCGGCGGGTATCAGCTCATCGAGTACCCGCGGGTAGGCGGCCGCGTGGTCAGTGGTGACCTCGGTTGGGGACGGCCCGTGCTCGAGTGCGCGGATGAAGAATCGGCGGGTGGTCGCCATGTCCCGCTTCTCGGAGACCAACACGTCGATGACCTGCCCGAATTGGTCGATCGCTCGGTACAGATAAACCCACCGTCCGGCGATCTTGGCGCAGGTCTCTCCACGAACCAGCGATCACCTGGCGTATGTCTGCGGGTCGTGCCGCGTCGATCAACAACGGTGTGAAGCGCTGCACCCACCGGAAGATCGTGACGTGATCGACCTTGAAGCCACGCTCAGCCAGCAGTTCTTCGACGTCTCGGTAGGAGATCCCATAGCGCAGGTACCAACGAACCGCGATCGTGATCACATCCGGCGGGAAGCGGAAACCTGCGAAGCTGGACCTCAATGCTGGCACTCGACGACAGCGACGACGCATCGACCAATCCTGCCTGATCTTGTTCTCCTTCGAAGCAACAGCCCCCGTGGTCGCGCCGAGCAGGTGCACGGATCGGCTGGGCACCTCCAGAAGAAGAACACGTAGACCCGCTGGGGCGTCACCGCGCAGTCCACGTGGAAGAAGTCGCAGGCCAGCATCGTCGACGCCTGGGCGCGCAGGAACGTCCGCCCAGGTCGCCTCGGTTGTCCCTGATCGGCGCTGGCGGTATCCGCAACCGCCGCAGGACGCGGCGGATCGTGGACGTTCCCACGCGGTGACCGACCTTGAGCAACTCGCCTTGGATTCTCTTGTATCCCCAGTGGTGATTCTCTCTGGCCATGCGTTCGCTCAACGAGGCCACCGTGCCATCGACGGGCGGACGCCCAATGCGATTGGGATACGTCCACTTCTTGGCGACCAGGCGACGATGCCAGCGCAGGATCGTGCCCGGCGTGACCAAGCGAGGCCCCCGCGGCATCTGCGGCAGTCTCCGGACGAGCGCGGCGAACACCGCGCGATCCGCCCAGTCCAGGCGGGGCTTCGGTTGGCTCTGCGCAGCACGGCGACTTCGTGGCGCAACACCAGAATTTCGATGTTCTTGGACGTCGACGAGCGGCCGAGCAGCAACAGCAGGTTCAGCAGTCGCAGGAAGATCAAATAAAACAGGCGCAGCGACACAACGCCAGCTCCGTCGCACTGGACAGGTCGGCTCGGCAATCCCGGCACGCGGCTGGTGGCTCGACCCGCTCGATGTGGTCCGGGTCCGGCGTCGGCATCAGTCCGCTGCCCTTGCGTCCGGGCTGGCCGCCGGGATTGCGGTCCTTCGACCGCACCCGCGACGATCGGTCCGCCCGCCGCTTCGCCTTCGCCGCGATCGAATCCTTCGACGGCGACATCGAGGAATTTGTCGAGTCCATCCCGACGCACCGTCGCAGTTCGGCGTTCTCCGCCTCCACCGCATCCAGCCGCGCGGTCAGCCGCTCAACCAGCGAGCGCAGCTCAACGACCTCAGCAGCAAGGTCCTCATAAGACGGACGACCGGACACCATGCCATGATCAACACACCGCCACCGAGATCAAGCCGCCACGCCGCCAGGCGACAAGCCCCAGGTCAGAACCGACCGTGAATGGATAC
>DASQVB010000513.1:0-5433 GCA_035640975.1 Pseudonocardiaceae bacterium | reverse complement strand
CTTGCGTCGTTGGGCAAAGTCATGCCCGCCACTGCGGTGCGGAAGCCGCGCTTTGCTAGACGGGCGAACAACGCTTCCTAGAGTGGGAACGCTCGCGATGGGGGTGGGCGGGCGAGGCTAGGCCGCAGACCCACGGCGTGTTCGGCCCGAGATGAGCTCGGCGAAAGCCGCTTGCACCATCAAAGACTTGTTCTTCGACAGGATGCGATACCACTCACACGCTGGCGTGCGTCACGGATGCGGGGGTGATTTCGTCTGGTGTTTGTCAGCCGGATCGAGCAGGAAGGCAAGGCAATGAACGAAATCCTAATCCTTGGTGCGGGCTATGCCGGGATGACTGCGGCGCTTGGGGTTGCGGCGCGGACCCGCGGTCGCGATGTTCACATTACCTTGGTCAATGCTCAGGACCGGTTCACCGAACGGCTCCGCCTTCATCAGATCGCGTCCGGTCAGGAGCTCAAGGACCTGCGGATTCCGCGCATGCTTGACGGCACCGGGGCCGAATTCACCCGAGGCTGGGTGACGGCGATCGACGCCGACACCCGGACCGTGCGTGTCGACGACCAGCGGACGCTGCACTACGACACGTTGGTGTATGCGCTGGGCAGTGTCGCCGACACCGAAGTCGTCCCTGGCGTTGAGGATCACGCGTACACGCTCAACAGCATGCGCGACGCACAGCAGCTAGCAACGCGGCTACGCCAGCTCAGCGGCGGCACCGTGGTCGTCGGTGGTGGCGGGTTGACGGGCGTCGAGTCGGCCACGGAAATCGCCGAACAACACCCGCAGTTGCAGGTTGTGCTGCTCAGCAGGCACGAGCCCGGATCGATGATGGGCACGAAGGCGCGCACTTATCTGCTCGACGGACTGGCCCGCCTCGGCGTGCAGGTGCGCAGCGGTGTCGACATCATCAAGGTACTGCCGGACGCGGTCGGACTCGTCGGCGGCGAGCACGTACCGGCGGATGCCGTGCTGTGGACCACCGGTGTCCGAGTGTCACCGTTGGCCGCCACGGCCGGTCTGGAGGTGGACGGTCGTGGCCGGATCATCACCGACGCCACCCTGCGCTCAGTGTCGCACCCCGACGTCTACGCGGTCGGCGACGCGGCCGCGGTGCGCCAGAACTACGGCGTCATCCACGGCACCTGCCAAAGCGGGATCCCCACCGCCGCGCACGCGGCAGCGTCGATCGTGCGCGAGCTCAAAGGCAAGCAGCCCAAGCCGTTCCGGTTCGCTTACATTCACCAACCGGTGAGCCTGGGCCGCCACGACGGCGTCATCCAATTCACGCGTCTCGACGACGCGCCAAGCCGATTCTTCCTGACCGGCAGGTGGGCCGTCGCGTACAAGGAAACGGTGAGCAGCAGCCCATGGCCGACCTATCACCTGATCAAAGTGTTCCCCGGTGCGGTGATATGGCGCCGCGGCGGCCAGGCCACCCGGACCGCGTGATGCACGCCGACCACAATGCGTTCGCCGACCACCGGAACCTGCTGTTCTCGATCGCCTATCGGATCCTCGGCACCGCAACGGACGCGGAGGACATTGTCCAGGACACGTGGATCAAGTGGTCGGCGGCCGACCGGTCACAGGTCGCTGACCCCAAAGCGTACCTGGCGAGAATCGTCTCAAACCTTGCGATGGACCGGCTCCGGTCAGCCCAGTACCGACGCGAAACCTACGTCGGCCCTTGGCTTCCCGAGCCGATCCTTACCGACCACGACGCCGCCGCCGATGCCCAGACCGCCGAATCGATCTCGATGGCGATGCTCGTCGTACTGGAAACCCTCAGCCCCCTCGAACGGGCTGTGTTCGTCCTGAAAGAAGTCTTCGACTTCTCCTACGCCGAGATCGCCGAAGCCATCGAGCGTTCGGAGGCGGCCGTGCGCCAGGCGGCCCACCGCGCCCGCGGCCATGTGCAGGCCCGCCGCCCCCGCTTCCCCTACGACCACGCCAAAACGAAAGAGGTGACCGAGCGGTTCTTCGCTGCCGCGACCGGAGGCGACATCAACGCACTGATGGAAATTCTCGCCCCCGACGTCACGCTGTGGACCGACGGCGGCGGAAAGGTCCGTCAAGCCCTGCGACCGATTCAGGGCCGAGAAAAGGTCTCCGCCTGGCTTGCCGGCGTCGCACGCCGTCCCTACGAGGGTGTCGAACTCGCCGACATGACGGCCACGATCGTCGGGATCAACGGCGCTCCCGGCATAGTGATCGGCGGAGCCGGCCGTGTGATCGCCACCCTCACCGTCGACCTCGACGCCGACGGCCGCATCGTGACGATTCACAACATCGCCAACCCAGACAAACTCTGCGCCGTCACCACCGGACAGATCCACAAGATCCGAACACACCCATGACCGAACGTCCCGCGGATGGCGCTGAACAGGGTTGGTCCTGGAACTGCGATCACCGCCAATGGATCGTCTAATGGGGACAGGTGCGAGAGCGGGGCCCGTCCCATCTGCCACTGACGCCTTGAGCCAGGCAGGCCCACGACGGGCACCCCCGGCTAATCGCGATGAGGCTTAGGACGATATCTACGTGGCCGGCATGCCAATCAGTCTCGGCGATCATGTGTACCAGGATCCGGTGTAGCGTCACCTCGTTCCGGTCGCCCAGCCACCACGGCAAATGGCCGATTGCGTCCAGCAGATCGAACAGGTGGCCTCCCGCGCGGAGATCACCCAGGCCCTGGTGGACATCGTCGACCTGGCCGGCCCGGCCGATGACGACACGGACGTGGCGTGGCGCACCGAGCTGGTCAAGCGCTTCCCCCCGGTGCGGCCGTTCCTGCCGATGCTGTGCCAGGTCATCCGGTTCGGCGCCTTCCCGGAGGACGAGCGGATGCTGGCCGCGCTGCTCGACCTGCCGAGGCTATGGTGCGGCGGCCGGAACAAGGTCGAAGTCGACGAGATCGATCAGGAGCTGCTGATCGGTTCTTGGCGCCGCCTGGTCCTGAACGGCCCGGACGTGGAGCCGGGCTGTGTCGACTGGCGAGCCTGGACGTTCTGCGTGCTGGAGCAGTTCCACCGGCACCTGCGCCACCGAGACATCTTCGCCACCAACTCCTCCAAGTGGGGCGACCCCCGCGCGAAACTGCCCTCCGGTGACGCGTGGATGACGATGAAACCGATGGTGCTGGCCAGCCTCGGCTTGCCCGAGGACCCGCAGGCCCATCTGGCTGAGCCAGCCGCACTGCTGCCCGACACGTTCACCGAGGTGATCGACCGCCTGGCCGACAACGCCGCGGCCAGCTTCGACGAGGGCGGCCGCCTGCACCTGACGGCGCTGGCGGCTGAGGCCGACCCGCCCAGCCTGGTCGGGCTCCGCGCGCTGACCAACCGGATGCTGCCGCAGGTGGACCTGCCCGAGGTGCTGCTGGAGGTGCTCTCCTGGACCGGCGCCGGCAGCGCGTTCACCTCGATCACCGGCGGTGAGACCCGGCTGGCCGACCTTGGCGTGAGCATCGCCGCGCTGCTGGTGGTCAACGCCTGCAACATAACCCGCCGACCAGTGATCAAGTCCAACGTCGAGGCGTTGACCCGAGACCGGCTCACCCACGTGGAGGCTAACTACCTGCGACTGGACACGATCCGGGCGGCGAACGCCTGCCTGATCGAGGCCCAGGCTGGCATCGGCCTGGCGCGGTTGTGGGGCGGCTGCCACGTCGCCTCGGTCGACGGGATGCGGTTCGTCGTCCCAGTGCGCACCATCCACTCCGGACCCAATCCGCGCTATTTCCCGCGCGGCCGGGGATCGCGGGGCGCGACCTGGCTGAGCATGATCAACGACCAGGCTGCCGGGCTCGGTGCGAAGGTCGTGGCAGGCACCCCGCGCGATTCCCTACACGTGCTCGACGTGCTGTACGACCGCGACGGCGGCACCAAACCACAGATGATCGTCACCGATACCTCCTCCTACTCGGACATTGTGTTCGGACTGCTGTCGCTGGCCGGCTGGACCTACGCGCCGCAGTTGGCCGACCTGCCCGACCAGAAGCTGTGGCGAGTCGACCCGAGAGCGGACTACGGGCGTTTACCACCGCCGCGCGGGGCCGGATCGACCTGGAGAAGGTTGCCCGGCACTGGGAGGACATCCTGCGGGTCATCGCCCGCGATCCACACCGGTGCCGTGCGTGCCCACGACGTGATCCGGATGCTGTCGCGCGACGGGCACCCCACCCAGCTCGGCGAAGCCATCGCGCACTACGGCCGGATCTACAAGACCCTGCACGTGCTGCGCACCGCTGATGACCCCGGCTACCGCAAGACGATGAAGTCGCAGGGCAACCTCCAGGAAGGCCGACATTCCCTGGGCCGGGAGACCTTCCACGCCAAGCGCGGCGAACTGCGCCAGCGCTACTACGAGGGCATGGAGGACCAGCTCGGCGTCCTGGGCCTCCTGTTGAACTCGATCGTACTGTTCAACACCCGCTACCTGGACGCGGCGATCACCGAGCTGCGGGCGGACGGCTACGAGGTCCGTGACGAGGACGCCGCCCAGTTGTCCCCGTTCGGCCGCCACCACGTGAACCTGCTGGGCCGCTACTCGTTGCCGCTGCCCGCCGAGCTGGGCGGTGGGTTGCGTCCGCTGCGCGACCCCGCCGCAGCCAACACCGATGACGAGACGGAGCAGGAGTAACCGGGCAGATCGATCGACGCGGTTCTGCGGTCAACGTGCCTGTCGCGAGGGGCGCATAGGGCGGTGGCTTTGGCGGCGTAATGCGGCGGCGTTGGCAGCAAATGTCGAGGCGGTCGTGCTTGGCGGGGTCTGCGGCACGAATTTGACGTCACCCCAGCACCGCCGAGTGCGTCGCCTGGGACGGTTTCGCCCTTGACGGAAAGGAGATCCGAGGCACGTCGAGCTGTCTACGGTGGGCCTAGCAGGCCACGAAACCGTATGAGGACGCATGGAAACGATCACCGGTACCGCAGCGGGCGTACCGTTCACGGCGCTCCCGCCGACTGGCACCACCGAGGGCCTCACGCCGTTGATCGTGACCTGGCACATGCTGGACGCGCCCCGCACGGACTCGGCCTTCGCGGCCGCGCTGCCCATGACCGGGGTGCCTGCCTGGCGGGTGCACCTGGGCATGCCGATGTGTGGCGCACGGATGGTTGACGGCCGCATCGACGCCATCATCGAACTCGCCCGCAAGGACGCGTTGATGGCTTTCCTGGCCCCGTTCATCCACCAAGCCGCCGACGAATTCCCGGCCGCGCTGGTCGCGCTGCGCGATCAGCTTCCAGTCGACGACGAGCCGATCGGCGTCCTGGGCGGTTCGCTCGGCGGTGCCGTGGCGCTGGAGGTGCTGACCACGCTGCGGACTCCGATCAAGGCGGTCGCACTGGTCAATCCGGCTGTGCGGATACGGTCCGTCGTCGGGCTCGTCGGGGCGCTTATGGCCGACTCCGGGCAGGCATACCCGTG
>DASQVB010000512.1:0-5918 GCA_035640975.1 Pseudonocardiaceae bacterium | reverse complement strand
CGTCGCCGGGCTGATCAAGGCCGCGCTGGCCGTGCACCACGGCGTGCTGCCGCCCACCCTGCATTGCGAAGACCCGCACCCGGCCCTGGCCGGCTCCCGCTTCGCGCCGGTCGCTGAAGCGCGACCGTGGACCTCGATTGCACGCACGCCGCGCCGGGCTGCAGTCGACGCATTCGGCTTCGGCGGCATCAACGCACACACCATCGTGGAGCAGCCGCCGGAAGCCCAACGCTCCCGGAGAGCTCAGCCGTCGGGCCCTGAGCGGGTGCTGCTGCTGGCCGGTGCCGGCGTGGACGAGCTGACCCGACAGCTCCAGGTGCCCGACACCGACCTGCTTAACCGAGACGACGCGAGCGCCCCACCAGGAAATGGACCCTGCCGGCTGGCGATTGTCGCGCCCACCACACGGCGGCTGGCGTTGGCCCGCAGGATCGTCGAGCAGGGCACGTCGTGGCGAGGCCGCGACGACATGTGGTTCACCGCCGCGCCGTTGCACCCAGAGCCCGCGCCGAGTCGGCTGGTGTTCCTTTTCCCGGGGTTGGAACAGGGATTCCAACCCCGCACCGACGACGTCGCCGACCACTTCGGGCTGGACCGGCCGGACCTCGGCGACACCACCGTGCTCGGCCGCCATGGCCTCGGCGTGTTCACCGTCGGCCGGCTCCTCGATGCAGCGTTGCGCCAGGTCGGCGTGATACCGGATCTGGTGGCCGGGCACAGCGTCGGTGAATGGAACGCGATGACCGCCGCCGGCATTTACCCGCGCCGGGCCGTCGAGGAACTCCTCGCCTCGTTCGACCCGGAGGCGCTGGAGGTTCCCGGCCTGGTGTTCGCCGCCCTCGGCTGCGGGTCCGAGCAGGCCGCCGAGGTGATCAGCGGACTGGACGGGGTCGTCGTGTCACACGATAACTGCCCACAACAGTCAATCATCTGCGGTGCGGAAACCGCCGTGGTTCCGGTCCTGGCCCGACTGCGATTGCGCGGAGTGACAGGACAGATACTGCCGTTTCGGTCCGGTTTCCATTCACCGATGCTGGAACCGTATCTGCGCCGAGTACTGGACACCTTCGCCGACCTGCCGGTGCGCCCGCCGATCCGCCCAATCTGGTCGGCCACCACCGTCGACCGCTACCCCGACGATCCCGACCACATCCGCGATCTCGCCGCCCGCCACCTGCTCGAACCAGTTCGCTTCGGCCCGCTCGTAAGGCGGCTGTACGAGGCTGGAACGCGAGCCTTTGTCCAGGTCGGCGCTGGGAGCCTTCCCGGATTCGTGGCTGACACCCTGGCTGGCCTGCCCCACCTCGCGATAACCGCCAACACCCCCAGACGGTCCGGGCTCGACCAGCTCCGACGAGTCGCTGCCGCATTGTGGGTAGAGGGCTGGGCGCCCCGATTCGATCGGCTGCCCCATGCACCACTGCTGCGGACACCAGTGCACCCAAGGTCCAGCGGTTCCGTGGTATTCCTCGATCTTGGCGCGCCACTGATCCGGCTTGGCAACGCAGTCGCGGCGTTGACCCCGGCAACGAGTACACCTGCGCTGGACCCACATGAATTGACACCGCAGTTGTCCGCCGCGGGGCGCCCCGTGTTGGCCGAGTTCGGCGCCGTGCTCCGGGACGCCACCACCGCCGCCACGGATGTGCTCGGTTCCTGGGCGCAGACCACCCGGCCGGCCGCCCCGAGGCAGGCCAGTACGACGCGGACGCTCTCCCTGGCGACCATGCCGTATCTCGCCGACCACTGCTTCTACCGGCAGCCGGAAGGCTGGCCCGAGCCGGCCGACCGGTACCCGGTGGTACCCCTGACCACGGTGCTGGAACTGATGGCAGACGCCGCTAGAGCTCTGGTTCCCGGTCGCACCGTCGTCGGCGTCAGCGATGTCCGGGCGCTGCGTTGGCTGGCAGTCTCTCCACCGGTCACCGTCACGACCAACGCATCGCTCGGTCCGGACGGCAACGTAACGGTCGTGCTCGACGGCTACGCGCGCGGCACGGTGCTGCTCGCCGAGGGCTACCCGGCCGACTACCCGACGTCGCCCGAGCAGCCACTGCCTGGCCAACGGTCCTGCGAGGTCACGGCGCACCAGCTGTACACCGATCGGTGGATGTTCCACGGCCCGGCCTTCCAGGGTGTCGCCGAGCTCGGGCCGATCGCCGACGACGGGATGGTCGGGGAGCTGGTCGTCCCGTCCGCGCCCGGGGCGCTGCTCGATACCGCTGGGCAGCTGCTCGGCTTCTGGATCATGACGCGGACCGCGCGGGATCGGCTTGCGTTTCCGGCCGCAATTGACCAGGTGCGCTACTACGGTGCCCCTCCTGGCCCTGGCGAGCGGGTGCGGTGTGCGGTCCGGATCCGGTCCGTTTCCGCCACCAAGGTCGTCGCGGACCTTGAGCTGCGGCGCGCCGACGGCCGGCTGTGGGCCCGCATCGACCGGTGGCGGGACCGCCGGTTCAACACAGACGAGGTGACCTGGCCGGTCTTCCTGCTCCCGGAGCGCAACCGGATCGCGCAGCGGCAGCCCGGTGGGTGGTTCCTAGTCCGCGATCGGTGGCCGGATCCGGCAACCCGAGAGCTGATCATGCGGCGCTATTTGAGCGCCGCTGAGCGCGCGGAATACCAGCGGCGCACGCCACGCGGGGCCCAGCAATGGCTGCTGGGCCGAATCGCGGTCAAGGACGCTGTCCGGCAGTGGCTTTGGGATGAGGGTGCTGGCCCGATGTTCCCAATCGAGATCACCGTCGGCAACGACGCCTCGGGGCGCCCGCGGGTGGCGGGTCCTTTCGCCGATGCGCCAGAGGTGTCGTTGGCCCACACCGGATCATTGGCCGCGGCGCTGGTCGGCCATCCCGGGTGCCAGCCCGGCGTGGGCATCGACATCGAGCGGATCACAGACCGGGATGACCGGACCGTGGTGACGATCCTTACCGACGTCGAACGCCGCCTGCTCAAAGCCACGTGCCCATCGGCTGTGGAGTGGCAAAGCTGGGTGACCCGGTTCTGGGCCGCTAAGGAGGCCGTTGCCAAAGCCGCGGGCACCGGCTTGGGCGGGCGACCGCACCAATTTGCGATCCAACGAATCGACGGGACCCGGTTGCTGGTGGCGGCCGGTGACGAGGCGCCCAGCCGCTGGGTGCAGACCGAGGTGGGCGCCGGACCCGAGCCGTACGCGGTGGCCTGGACCCCGTCGGAGGCGCCAGGTCTCGAGTCAAGCAGACAAAGCGCACACAGGAGGGGGCAACCTGATGACGCCTGACCAGATTTTTGCCGAGGTCCGTGCGATGCTGATTGAGATCATCGGTGCGGAATACGCCCTGAGTCTCGACATCGACATGGAGACGTCTTTTGACGCAGACCTTGAGCTGGAAAGCATTGAGTTAGTCAAGCTGTCCGCGATGCTCACCGAGCGGTACGGCGACCGTGTCGATTTCGTAGCATTCCTCGCAACCAAGGACCTGGATGAAATCATCGAGATGACTGTCGGCGATTTAGTCACCCACGTCGCGCGCTGTCAGGCTCTCACGGGCGCTCTCAATGACTGAGGTCATCGCGAACGGCGTAGGGTTTCACATCCAGCGGCTTTTGCCGCGCCAAGAACTAAGTCGGTCAAAGCGCCCGGTTGTGTTCATTCACGGGCTGGCCATCGACAACTTGTCAAGCTTCTACTACACCCTGGCAAATCCGGTGGCACACGCCGGGTCCGAAGTTATCCTGTACGACCTGCGTGGACATGGCCTGTCCGAACGCCCGCGCACCGGCTATCAGATCAGCGACTCAGTCGCCGATCTCGCCGCGATCCTTGATTCCCTCGGCGTCGACGGTCCGGTACATCTGGTCGGTTACAGCTTCGGTGGCGCGATCGCGCTCAGCTTCGCGGTAGCTTATCCCGATCGCGTGACCAGCATGCTGCTGATCGAGGCCCACGTCCCCGTCCCAGGATGGGCCGAACAGATGGCCGCCAGAATCAGGAAAATTGCGTTGGACGTCGCCGGGAGCGACGTTGGACGGTGGATTGCCCCGAAACGCAAGCACGCCCGGTTGGCCGTGGTCGATGACTTGATCAACAACACCACCCTCGTGACCGATCTCCTGGCCTCCAAGCCACTCCCACAGCAGGAACTACGGATGTTCGCCCGCCCGGTGCGCGCCGTATACGGGGCGCACTCCGACATTCTCGGCCACGCACACCTACTCGACAGCCTGCTGTCCGAATACACGCTCACCGTCTTGCCGGGTCTTGACCATTGGCTGCTGTCGAATGCGCCGCAAGTGTTGCGGGGCATCGTCCTGGATTGGTTCGCCGCACAGGCCGAGGTGGGGGCGCGGTGAGCCGGTTTTTGTTCGTGGTACCGCCGCTGGCCGGACACGTTTTGCCCACTCTGGCAGTGGGTCAAGAGCTAGCTGACCGCGGTCACCAGGTCGCCTGGACCGGACACGCTGCCATCGTCGGCCCGATGCTGCCACCGGGGGCGAGGCTGATCCCAGTCGCTGCCGACCTTGGTGGCGAGACGCTGGCGCAGGTGCTGCATCGTTGGCGGCGGCTGCGGGGAACGGCGGCGTTCCGCTTCCTGTGGGCGGATTTCTTGATCCCCCTGGCGACCTCAATGGTGCCCGGTGTTTCGACCGCGGTGGACGAATTTCGCCCGGACGTCCTCGTCGTCGACCAGCAGGCGCTGGCCGGCGCGCTGGTGGCTCGGTGGCGGGGACTGCCGTGGGCAACGTCGGCCACCACCTCGTCGGAGCTGACCGATCAGTTCGCCATGATGCCCGCACTCGGCGCGTGGGCACGGCAGTGCCTCATCGACCTCCAGCGTGCCTTGGCCGTACCGGATCCTGTCGACCTACGGTTCTCCGACCATCTCGTGCTGGCTTTCACAACTCCGGCCCTGGCCGGATCGGTCTGCGACTTCCCCGGCCACTACGTCTTCGTGGGCCCATCAATCGGGGACCGGGCCGGTGCGGCTGCGTTCCCGTGGGATTGGCTCGATCCCGATCGCCAGCATGTCCTGGTTTCGCTGGGCACGCTCATCTCTGAGGCCGGTCGAAGGTTCCTCGCAACCGCGGTGCAGGCGGTTGCTCCACTGGCCAATCGACTGCAGATGATCCTCGTCGCACCGCCTGACCTGGTCGACCCACTGCCCGACAACGTCCTGGTCCGCTCCTTCGTCCCACAATTGGACCTGCTCCGCCACCTACATGCGGTGGTCAGCCACGCTGGCCACAACACGGTGTGCGAGGCCCTCGCGCACGGCGTGCCGCTCGTGGTGGCCCCGCTCGTGAACGACGGACCGGTGATCGCGGGACAGATCGTCAACGCGGGCACCGGCGTCCGGGTGCACTTCAGTCGGGTCAGTGCCAGCGGCTTGCGTACCGCTATCACGACGGTGCTCGACGACCCGTCCTACCGGGCCGCGGCGCGGCGCGTGCAGACCTCGTTCGCCGCTGCCGGCGGTGCTACAGCAGCAGCCGATCACCTGGAGAAACTGACATGAGCGATCGCGCCGTGGTGCTGGACTGGCTCGCTACCCCGACCGCGGTGATGCACCAGTGAGCCGGTTTCTGTTCGTGGTGCCGCCGCTGGTCGGGCACATCCTGCCTACCGTCGCTGTCGGCCGGGAGCTGGCCGACCGTGGCCACCAGATCGCCTGGGTCGGGCACGCGAAGACCGTCGGCCCATTGCTGCCACCGGGCGCCAGGCTGATCCCGGTCACGGCAGATTGCGACGGCAAGATCCTGGCCCAGTTCCGCCACCGTCCGCTAGACCTGCGGGGAGCGGCCGCTTTCCGGTTCTTGTGGGCAGATTTTCTGATCCCGCTGGCCGCCTCAATGGTGCCTGGCGTCACGGCAGCAGTAGACGAGTTCGTGCCGGATGTCTTGGTCGTCGATCAACACGCGCTGGCCGGCGCGCTGGTAGC
>DASQVB010000511.1:0-3501 GCA_035640975.1 Pseudonocardiaceae bacterium | reverse complement strand
ATATCGACAGTGGTAGCGAACTCGCAGTACTGCACGGCCACAACGACGAGATTCGAGGGGCGGCATGGTCACCAGACGGACGGCAGCTCGCACTGCCTCGAATGACCGGACGGCCCGGGCCTGGCCCGCAGAAAGCGGGAGCACACTTGCGGTACTGCAGGGCCACGATGATGAAGTTCGGGGGGTGGGGTGGTCATCGGACAGTCGGCGCCTGGCTACTGCGTCACGCGACCGGACCACCCGGTTCTGGGACACCCACAGTGGCGTCGAGCTTGCAGTACTGTGCCGCCACGACGACGGGGTTTGGTCTGTGACATGGTCGCCAGACGGGCAGCGGCTCGCTACCGTGTCGAGTGATCGGACCGTCCGAATCTGGGACACTGAAGCCGCTGACGGGCTTAGCAATACTGCGCGGTCACGACGCTTCAGGTGTAGCAGTGGCATGGTCACGGACGGACGGCGGCCGGTCACCGGGTCAAGCGACCGGACGGTAAATTCGGGACGTCGACAACGGCGACTATTACGCATGGCTGCGCGGTCACGATAATTCGGTTGGAGCAGTGGCGTGGTCAACAGACGGTCGGCGGCTGGCGACCGGGTTGGGGGACCGAACAGTCCGGATCTAGGCGGCCGAATCCGGCGCCGAGATCATCGTTGTCGGCGCTCACGCCAAGGGGGTCACGAGCGTGTCCTGGTCTCCGGATGGCCGACGCATCGCCTGCTTCGCAGGACAGAACTGCCCGGGTATGAGATGCGACCATCAGCATCAAGAATCTTGTGGCCAACGCCCATCGCCGCGTCTCCCGGGAATTAACTGCGGAGGAACGCCGCAACCGCATGCTTCCCCGACCTGTCGTTAGTACCCGTTGCCTAACAGCACGCAAACAGCACGCCAGGAATACCTGGTCATTAGTAATAAAGGCTTAGGCCTACAGATCACCGCATCCGACGGGCGCTTTTGCGGTGGAGCGGGTGACGGGAATCGAACCCGCGTCTAGAGCTTGGGAGCCCTGTAATGCTGTCCTGGCCCAGGCCTTGACCTGCGGCCAGTCGTGGTCATGGGTGACCCCGGTTGACCGTTGGTGAACCCTTGTTGTGGCACGCCTGTGGCACGATGCGCGGTGCCTGACGCTGCTGCGCAAAGTGCGGGTTGTAACGATGCGTAGACAGCGAAGCGTTATGTCGCACGATCAATGAGATTCTGTCCGCCGTAGCCGGTGGTTCCTCTAAGCCCTTGCTCGAACGAAGATCACCTCTTTTGGGAACTTGGGAGTCGATCACTGTGCCCCGTCTATGACCCACGACCGTGCACGGGTGGTGGGTCGTTTGTTATCGGTGGTTGCTTAAAGGAGGGCTCAGTAACGTCACTGCTGCTATTGCCGAATCCACCGAGGGTGTCGTTGCCGTGGCTGCTCTGGGTGTCGGGGTGGGGCGTGTGGGAGGAGCGGGCGCTCTGGGGATGTGTCGCTGTTGGGGGTAGCACTTGCGTGAGTGTTGCTAGAGGGGGTGGCGGTACTCGTTTTTGTGGTGCTACCGCTGGCGAGGTTGGAGCCGTTGCTTCCGTTGCTGGCGGTTTACCCGCCGGCTGCCCTGGTACCGGTGAAACCGTCGAAGCCGTTGGGGGTGCTGCGGAGGGGGTTGAGCCGGTTGGAGGGTTAGAGAGAGGAGCGGCGGCGGTGGATAATGGTGGGCTCGGTACCGCGGTTGTGCGGTGGGTGGTTGGGTCGAGGGCTGTCAGGCCGAGCAGTCCAGCCGTGAGGGCGACGCTGGAGGCTACGCTGGCGAACACGAGCTGTCGCCGCGGCCTGGGTGTGCCATCCGGTTGCGCGGGTCGATCCAAGAGTTCCGTCAGAGTGGTGGTGTACTCGACAGTTGTTCCGCTGTGGAGGCCGGTTGCTACGGTGTGCAGCGCGTGGGCGGCCGCGACTGAGCTCGGACGTTCGGTGGGCTCGATGGCGGTCATCCGGCGCAGGGTGTCGGTGAGCCCGCCTGGCAGGTTTACGGGCACTCGTGCACGCCGGTGCAATCGGGCGCAGGCGCTCTCCACGCTGGTTCCAGGGTATTCCCGGCGGCCGGTAAGCGCCTCGAGTAGGACGAGACCTAGAGAATAGACGTCAGCGGGGGGTCCAACTAGTTCGCCGCGGACCTGCTCGGGCGCCATGTAGGCCGCAGTGCCGATCACCGCGCCGGTGAGGGTAATGCGGGTGGTGTCGACGAGCAGCGCGATCCCGAAGTCGGCGAGCAACGCGCGGTGGTGCTCGTCGAAAAGCACGTTTGCGGGCTTGATGTCGCGGTGGGTGACCCCTTGGGTGTGGACGTAGGTCAAGGCGTTGGCCAGCTGAGCGCCCAATTGAGCAACCGCGGACACGTGAAGCGTGGTCTCGCGCAATCGGTTAGCCAATGATGGGCCTTGCGCTAGGCGCATGACGAGGTAAGCCCGACCGTGATCGATGCCGGTGTCATATAGCTCTACTAATCCGGGATGGGTTAGCCGAGTCAACGCGGCGAGCTCGCGGTCCTGCCGATGCCGATCCGGTCCAGCCACTCCAGGGGCGAACAGCTTCACCGCAACGGCTCGGTTCAGCTGCCGGTCCCACGCCCAGTGCACTTGCGCGGACCCACCCTCGCCCAGTAGCGGGCCAAGCTCATAGCGCTGCGCCAAAACAGACAGCACCACAGTACGAAGGCCGCGGGGTTGTCCATCTCTACATACCTGACCCGGCGTAGCTGACGCCATAGGAATCACCTCACACGGGGATATCGCCACGGTCGGACCGTTGCTCGCAGCCCCGGACGTTGTCGCAGTTCGACGGATAGCCGATGCCTGCACACTTGGGGAGCACCTCCCTGAAGCTGAAAGGTGTGTGGGCTGGCGAGCTCCTGAAGGTTCCGGATTGCCAGTGGCGAGGAGGTCGCGTTGAAGCGGCGAGCGGGTAGGCAATATGCCTCATACCGCTTATGCATCTGGCCCCCTCCCGGCCCGCACTCCCGCAGTACAGCCCTGTGTGACGGCGACCGCCACTCCGTAGCGCGCCAGCACAGTCTGTAGCCCCCGCGGCATTGTGATGAGTCACCTACCTTAGAGCAGAGCCATCTTGGCGATCTTAGAAAATTCTTAGCACCGTCAGGTGCTCGCACCTGCTGACTCCAACGATGCATTAAACGTTGCGCTCGTCCAAGTAAGTCGAGGGGCGCAAGGGCACGATCTGGGGTGGGATATGGCCTTTACGATGCGCGATCAAAAATGCAGATCGAGGCGCCAGATTCGACGCCGACGAGCGCGATCAACACCGTTTGCGATATGGACTAGGCTCAGGCTGAGTGGTGTTGATGGAGCGGGTGACGGGAATCGAACCCGCGTCTAGAGCTTGGGAATCTCACTACCGTGCCAGGTGGTACTGGTTTACCTGCGGATAGTCTGCACCCTGGTGCACCGCGGGTTGACCGATACTGACCCCTCCTTACAGCACGCGGACAGCACGACCGGTGCGCCATGACCCT
>DASQVB010000510.1:0-5919 GCA_035640975.1 Pseudonocardiaceae bacterium | reverse complement strand
GACCTGCTCCTGCATTTTCGCCTGCTCCAGCTGAGTGAGCAGTTTGGTCCGCTCCGCGATCTTGCCTTGCAGCACCACCGCGTTGCGTTCGACCGCTTGCTTGGCCTGGCCGGCGGCCTGAAGGGACTGATCATGCAGCGTTTTGAGATCCTCCACGGACTTCTCCGCAGTCACCAGCTGGGTGGCGAAAGACTCGGCGGCCTGCTCGTACTGCTGCGCCTTGGCCTCATCGCCTTTACCCCGCGACTCTTCGGCGAGCACCAGAGCCTGCCGGGTCGAGGACTGCAACTTCTCGATCTCACCGAGCTGCCGGTTGAGCTTCATCTCCAGCTGGCGTTGGTTGCCGATAACGGCGGCGGCCTGCTGGGATAGTGCCTGGTGCTGCCGCTGTGCATCTTCGATGGCCTGCTGGATCTGCACCTTGGGGTCGGCGTGCTCGTCGATCTTGGACGAGAACGCCGCCATGAGGTACTTCCATGCCTTCACGAACGGGTTGGCCATCTCCTCCGCTGCCTCCTTGTGACGAATCGGGTCCGGCTTCCCCCAGCCGACCAGCGCCCCACCCAATCGGCGCAGCCGCGTGCTGACCCCATCGTGTCAGGTACGGGGCAGCGCTTCCACCGACCCCAGGGAGAACTGGGGAATACCCCGGATCTGGCTCGCTCTCCTCCCTGGGGGTGCTCAGGCCGCGACCAGCTCGGCGGGGACCGTGTCGGGCACCTCAGGCAGGTACACCGGACCGAGATCGTTCGCCACCAACCGCAATAGCTCGTCCAACGGCAGGTCGAGTGCGTCGCAGATGGACGCCAGGAGCTCGCTGGACGCCTCCTTTCGCCCCCGCTCCACTTCGGAGAGATAACCCAAGCTCACCCGGGCGACCCGGGACACTTCGCGCAGCGTACGACGCTGCGAGGTCCGCGTCCGGCGCAGCCGCTCGCCGATAGCCTCCCGCAGCAGCGTCATCGCGTTTCCCTTCTGGATGTCGGCCGGTGTCCATCGAGTACCGGTTTGCCTTGCCCCTACCGTACTCAGAGCTGGCTGCTCAAGGCGTCCGCCGTGGGCGAACGCCACCACGGGGTCATGGCAGCACGACCGCCCGGCGACCGATAGCGCGCAGCCGTAAGGCACGCACAACGTAGTCAACGGCAGTGACGATAGTCAGCACTAGCGCGATGCCCATCACCGTCCAGCGCACCGGATACGCCGCCGGTGGCAGCGGCAGCACGTAGAGCCCGACTGCCACAACCTGGGCGAAGGCTTTTACCTTCCCACCACGACTGGCCGGAATCACCCCGTAACGCAGTACCCAGAACCGCAGGGCGGTGACACCCAGCTCCCGTCCACCGACCAGCATGGTGATCCACCAGGGCAGCTCCCCGAGCACGCTCATGCCCACCAGCGCTGCCCCCATCAGCGCCTTGTCCGCGATCGGGTCGGCGATCGTGCCGAAGTTGGTGACCAGTCCACGACGCCTGGCAAGATCACCATCAAGTCGGTCGGTAAGCGAGGCGACGGCGAATATCACCGTGGCGGTGATCCGCCACGCCGGATCGGTGCCGCCCTCGGCGAATAAGGCGCACACGAACACCGGCACCAGCACCAGCCGTAACATGGTCAACAGGTTGGCCAAATTCCACAGCGGGACGTTGGTCGCCGGCGGGGGGCTCACGGCGCGCCACCGGCCGGCACGATCAGTCCGACCGGCTCGACGACCAGGTCGATGCCCTGTGCCCCGACTACTCGGCAACGCACCAGGTCGCCGACCGTGCACGAGCCGGCTTCCGGGCCGGTCAGGGTGCACTCGCCATCCACCTCGGGAGCCTGGTGCTCAGCGCGCCCGACGGCATCGTCGCTGGTGTCGTCTTCGACCAAGACCTCAACGGTGTCCCCGACGCGTTCCTCGGCGCGCTGGGCGGTGAGCTGCTCGACCAGCCCACTGATCTGTGCGACCCGTCCGGCGATGGTGTCCTCGTCATGGTGCCCCGGCAAGCCGGCGGCTTCGGTACCGTCCTCGTCGGAGTAACCGAACACGCCCACCGCGTCCAGCCGCGCCTCAGTGAGGAAGCGCTCCAGCTCAGCGACGTCGCCCTCAGTCTCTCCTGGGAAACCGACGATCACATTGCTGCGCACTCCTGCCGCAGGCGCGTGGCGACGGATCTGGTCCAGCAGGGCCAGGAAGGTCTCGCGCGAACCGAACCGGCGCATCCGGCGCAGCACCAGCTCGCTGGCGTGTTGGAAGGACAAGTCGAAATAGCTGGCAATCCTGGGGGTGCCGGCGATCGTGGCCACCAACGCGGGGCGGGTCTCGGCCGGCTGCAGGTAGGAGACCCGAGTACGGAGGATGCCGGGGACCGCGGCCAACCGGCGCAGCAGCTCCTCCAGCGCGCCGGGGCGGCCCAGGTCCTTGCCGTAGGACGTGGAGTTCTCGCTGACCAGCACCAGTTCGCGAACCCCCGTGCCAGCCAACCACGCCGCCTCACCCACCACCTCGTCGACCGGGCGGGAGACGAACGCGCCGCGGAAGGCGGGGATGGCGCAGAACGCGCAGCGCCGGTCACAGCCTGACGCGATCTTCAGTGCGGCGACCGGGGAATCATCCAGCCGGCGGCGCGGCACTCGGGGACCCCAGCTGTGTCCGGGCAGCACCGGACCGGCGGCAAGCGCAGCAGGCCGGGACACCGGGGCAATCGGTAACAGGGTGCGGCGGTCCACTGGCTGGTGCGCGGGCATCGGCCGACCGGCGAGTACGTCGCGCAGCCGGCCACCCAACTCCGGATAGGCGTCGAACCCCAGTACCGCGTCGGCCTCCGGCAGGTTGTGCGCCAACTCAGTGCCGTAGCGCTCAGCGAGGCAGCCCACCGCCACCACCTTGGCGCCGGTATCCGCAGCGGCCAGCAAGGTGTCGATGGAGTCCTTCTTGGCAGCGGCGACGAAACCACAGGTGTTGACCACCACCACGTCGGCTGCGCCAGCGTCGGCGTCCACCAGCTCCCAGCCGTCTTCGGTCAGACGACCGGCAAGTTCCTCGGAATCGACCTCGTTACGGGCACAACCAAGGGTGAGCAGCGCGGCACGTGGGGACTGCAGGGGGGCGGGCACCGGCTCAGGGTATCCGCCCACGGCGGGGATACGGCTGATCACGGTGCTCAGGTGGATCTCGTAGGCTCGTCGGCGTGCCGACCGCCGCCGAGTTCATCGTGCGTCGGGCAAAGGTCGGGGACGTCCGCATGATCAAGGATCTGGTGGACTGCTACGCAGGCGCGGTGCTCCTGGACAAACAGCTCGTGACGCTCTACGAGGATGTCCAGGAGTTCTGGGTGGCTGAACGGGACGGTTTGATACTCGGCTGTGGTGCGTTGCATGTGCTCTGGGAGGACCTGGCCGAGATCCGCACCCTTGCCGTACACCCAACTGCGGTGGGTCAGGGAGTCGGACACGCGCTGGTTGGGCAGTTGGTCGCGCACGCCAAGATGCTGGGGCTGCGCCGCGTCTTCGTGCTGACCTTCGAGGAGTGCTTCTTCTCCCGGCACGGGTTCCAAGCCATCGAAGGGACCCCGGTGACCGCGGAGGTCTACGACGAGATGCGCCGCTCGCACGACGAAGGCGTCGCTGAGTTCCTCGACCTGCCCTATGTCAAACCCAATACCCTGGGCAACACCCGCATGCTGCTTGAGCTGTGAACTGGGTCAGTCTGCCTCGCTGGCGGTGGGACCGCCGCCACGGATCGAGTACAGCAGCCCGTCGAGCTCCTCGGGCTTGGCCAGCACATCACGCGCCTTGGACCCCTCTGAGGGACCCACCACTCCCCTGCTCTCCAGCAGGTCCATCAACCGCCCCGCCTTGGCAAAGCCGACTCTCAGCTTGCGCTGCAGCATGGAGGTCGAGCCGAATTGACTGGTTACGACCAGCTCGGCGGCCTGCAGTAACACGTCGAGATCGTCGCCGATGTCCGAGTCGATCTCCCGCTGCTCGCCGGCCTTGGCCGCGGTGACTCCGTCGGTGTAGTCGGGGTCGGCCTGTTCCCTTGCGAAGCTGACGACGTTGGCGATCTCAGCGTCCCCGACGAAGGCACCCTGGATGCGCACCGGCTTGGAGGCGCCCATCGGCAGGTAGAGCCCGTCGCCCATACCGATCAACTTCTCCGCGCCGGGTTGATCCAGGATTACCCGACTGTCGATCAGCGAGGAGGTGGCGAACGCCAGCCGGGACGGCACGTTGGTTTTGATCAATCCGGTGACCACGTCAACGCTGGGCCGCTGGGTGGCCAGCACGAGGTGGATCCCGGCTGCCCGGGCCTTTTGAGTGATCCGGACGACGGCGTCCTCCACGTCCCGCGGGGCGGTCATCATCAGGTCGGCCAGCTCGTCGACGATCGCCATGATGTACGGGTAGGGGCGGTACTCGCGCTGCGAGCCCGGGGGCGCCTGGATCTCGCCGGATCTCACCTTCGCGTTGAAATCATCGATGTGGCGCACCCGGCTGGCCTGCATGTCCTGGTAGCGCTGTTCCATCTCCTCGACGAGCCAAGCCAGCGCCGCGGCTGCCTTCTTGGGCTGCGTGATAATGGGTGTGATCAGGTGCGGAATGCCCTCATAGGGTGTGAGCTCCACCATCTTCGGGTCGATGAGGATCATCCGGACCTCGTCGGGGGTGGCCCGGGCCAGCAGCGAAACCAGCATCGAGTTCACGAAGCTGGACTTGCCCGAGCCGGTGGAGCCGGCCACCAGCAGGTGCGGCATCTTGGTCAGGTTGGCGGTCACGAAATGACCCTCGATGTCTTTGCCCAGCCCGATCACCATGGGGTGCTGCTCGCGGCTGGACGCCGACGAACGCAGCACATCACCCAGCCGCACCATCTCCCGGTCGCTGTTGGGAACCTCGATGCCGACCGCGGACTTGCCTGGGATTGGAGCCAGCAACCGCAGGTTGTCGGTGGCCACTGCGTAGGCGATGTTGCGGGTCAGCTGAGTGATCTTCTCGACCTTGACCCCGGGCCCGACCTCAACCTCGTAGCGGGTGACAGTCGGGCCCCGGGTGAACCCCGTAACCTGGGCATCCACCGAGAACTGGTCGAGCACCCCGTTGATGGCCTCGATCATCGCGTCGTTGGCCTTGCTACGAGCTTTGGGCGGATCGCCCTTGAGTAGCAGGTTGGGCGGGGGCAGCCGGTAGTCACCCTCGATCACCCGGTGGCTGGATGGTTGAGAGCTGGGTTTGTCGACCGGCTCCTCAGTTGGCCCCTCGACCGGCACTGCGGCGGGCTTGGTTGCCGCGGGTCGGGCCGACGACTCAACAGGGGCGTCCTCCTCGGCGAAGACCTTCGCCGTCTGCGCGGCTTGCCGGCGCCGGGCAGGGCGGCGCAACCGACTGATGGCGGGATCGGCGCTGGTCACCTCGTCAGTGATGTCCTGGTCGGTGTCCTGGTCGGGGTCTTGATCTGGTGATGCCGTCCACAAATTGCGGATCCGGTCGGGGACTGCACGTACCGCAGTCCCGGTCAGCACCAGGAGCCCATAGCAGGCCAGCAACGCCAATAAGGGCGCCGCCACCCACACGGTGAAGCCGTCGACCAGCGGATCAGCGACCAGGAACCCAATGGCGCCAGCGGCGTGAGCCCTTCCCACCGCTTCGGCGGGTGCACCAACCGCCAGATGCCACAAACCGAGCGCCCCCAATGTCAGCAGCAGGGTCCCGACTGTACGGCGGGGTCGAGCCGTCGGATCGGACTCGGTACGCATCAGGGCCACGGCGACCCCGGCGAGCACCACTGGTAGTGCTAGCGATGCGGTGCCGAACATGGTTCGCAAGGCCTGCCGGATCCCGTCACCGACCGGCCCGCCGGCCGTCCACCACACCGCGGCAGCGGTCACCATAGCGAGCGCGACCAAGCCCAGCGCCAGCCCATCACGGCGGTGCGTG
>DASQVB010000509.1:0-8732 GCA_035640975.1 Pseudonocardiaceae bacterium | reverse complement strand
CCGGAGCGTCGGCGAAAACCTGTCCCCGGGCCAGGTCCTCGAAGTACGGCCCGCCGACCTGCACCCGGTTGTCCGCCATCGTGACAGATCGTACGGCAACGACGCCTTGCTCAAGCCCGGTGCATGTCGGCTTCGACCACTGCGGCCGCATCCAGTTGCGCCACCGCAGCCCGGCGGCGGCGAGCCCGGAGCTCCAGCACGGCAATGATCAGAGCCAAGCACACGAATCCAGTCCCGGTGAGAAGGGCCGCAGCGATCGCGCTCGGGAAGCGGTCACTGTGGGACAGCACGCTGTAGAACACCGCCGCCAGCGCGGCCGTGCCGATTGCCGATCCGATCCGCTGACCGGTCTGCAGTACCCCGGCCGCCGCCCCGCCCATCACGGGCGGCACGCACTCCAAGGTCAGTGTGACGTTTGGCGAGATCACCGCCCCGCCGCCGATACCCGCCACCAGCAGTGGAAGCGCCGCAAACCACCCTGCCGATTCAGCGGGGACCGCGTACAGCACCACGGCGGTGACAGCCAACCCGATGGCGACAGCGCCCAGTCCTATCACCGTCAACCAGCGGCTGTACCTGTTCACCAGCCGGCCGGCCACCGCAGCAGATACTGCTGACCCGAGCGCGAACGGTGTCACCGCAAGTCCGGACTGCAGTGGTGTGTACCCCAAGCCGTGCTGGAAGTACAACGCGAACACCAGCCAGATCCCGCTGAAGCCGACGAAGTACGTCAGCCCCAGCGCGGCGCCCGTCGGGTAGCCGGGCGTGGCGGACAACAGCCGGGTATCCAGCAACGGCGCCCGGCCACGCCGCACCACCCGGCGCTCCCAGCGCAGGAACAGCGCGACCAGCACCGGTGCCAGACCGAACAGCCACCACAGCCGGGCCAACCCGCGACTGTCGACCTGTACGAGTGGCAGCAGCAGGCACAGCACGCCGGCACCGAGCAGCACCGCGCCGACGATGTCGAGCTGGGAACCCGCCCGCTGCTCAGTGGGTTGCCGCGACGGCACCAGGCGCGCCGCTGCCACTATCGCGATCAGCCCGATCGGGACGTTCACATAGAAGATCCACCGCCAGCCCTCCGGTCCGCCGGCCGCGGTGAGGATGAGGCCGCCGAGCACCGGTCCGATCGCAGTGGACAGTCCCACGGTGGCTCCGAAGATGCCGAACGCTTTCCCCCGCTCCGGGCCGTGGAACAGCACCTGAATCAAGCCGGAGTTCTGGGGTGTGAGCATCCCGGCCGTGAAACCCTGTAGCAGCCGGGCCGCGACGAGCAGCTCCGCGCTGGGGGCCGCCCCGCACAGCGCGCTGGTGAGCACGAAACCGGTCAACGCGACGAGGAACATGCGCCGCCGGCCCAGGGCGTCGCCCAACCGCCCTCCGGCCACCAGCACCAGGCCGAAGGCCAGTGCATATCCGGACACCACCCACTGCACCTGCGCTACTGAAGCGTTCAGGCTCTGCGCGATGGAGGGCAGCGCGACGTTGACGATGCTGACGTCCAGCAGGCTCATGGAACCTGCCATCTGGGTGACCGCGAGAGCTCGCCACCGGTGTGGATACGCGGGCTGGTCGGTCCCGGAGGAAGTGCTCACCACCCTCATCCTTGTTCACCTCCCCTCCAACGGCTCCCGGTACGCTTCGCGCTGTGAGAGAGCGGGGGTGACCGGCAGCCGTATCACAGGTGACGAGGTGTGCCAGGCGTTCGCCACCGGCGCCAGACTCGACCTCGCCGGCGGCGAGGTGCCCGCCGCCCTGCTTATCGGGCTGCTCTCCGGTGCTGCACCGCAGCCCGAAAGCCGCATTCCCGCCTTGCGGCTGGTCGGCGCGATGGTTCGCGGTCCGCTGGAGCTTGCCGGTGCGACGATCCCCGCGCTGGTCGAGCTCACCAGCTGCACCTTCGACGAACCGATCGATCTGTACGCCGCGGACCTCGCCGGTTGGCGTCTTACGCGCTGCATACTGCCCGGCCTGCGAGCAGCCAACCTGCGGGCACGCAGCGAGCTGGCGTTGGAAGAATGCACGGTGACCGGACCGGTCGTGCTGTCCGACGCCCGGATCGAGGGGCCGTTGCGGCTGATCGGCACGCGTCTGGGCAGTGCAGGTGATCATGCTCTGGCTGGGGTACGGCTGATGGTTCGCGGCGTGCTCGACGCCCGGGACCTACAGGCCGACGGCGAGGTGCGATTCTCCGGTGCTCGGATAGACGGCAACATCGATCTTCGCGGCGCGCGGCTGTCCCATCCCAGCGGTGACGCGCTGGAAGCGGCGGGGGTGCAGGTCGGCGGCAATCTGCGCTGTGATCGGACATTCAGCGCGCAGGGCCGGGTGGAGCTGGCCGGTGCCTCGGTCGCGGGAGATGCGGTCTTCTCCGGTGCGACGTTACGGGGCACCACGGATCCAGCCGAGCGTGCTGTGCTCGTACTGCCGCGCGGTAGCGCCGATTCCACCGCAGCGCTGGTGGCTGATCGCATCGCGGTGCACGGCAACCTGGTACTCGACGCGGGGTTCACCGCCGTTGGCAGCATCCGGGTGACGAACGCTCGAATCGGGGGCTACCTGCAACTTTCCGGTGCGACCTTGGGCCAGCCGGTTGAGCACGGCACCGGCAACGGTGATCACTCGCAGCCGGTGCCAGTGGCGTTGGCCGCCGACGGCATCGAGGTGCACGGGGACCTGGAAGCGCGCCAGGCACCCACCGGAGCAGGCGACTTCGGCGCGCTACAGGCGTACGGACAGGTGCGGTTGGTCGGCGCGAAGGTGAACGGTAGCGCGAGTCTGTCCGGCGTGCGGCTGCACGGTGCGGGCCTGGACGTGCTGTTCGCCGACCGGCTAAGGGTCGGCGGATCGCTGTTCCTGCGGAAGCTGGTGGCCGCAGGATCCATCCGGCTGCATCATGCCGACATCGGCTCGACGTTGGACTGCACCGCCGCCCAGCTCGACGCGCCGCGGCGCCGGCCGGACGGCTCGATCAAGCCGTCGCTGGATGCCCGGGCAGCCACCATCGGCAAGGACGTCTACGCCAGCCGCGGGTTCACCGCCACCGGGGGTGTGCGGCTCAGCCTGGCCGAGGTGTCGAAGTCGGTGAACTTCAACAACGCGCGTCTCGGTGGGGCCGGCGAGGGGGTGGCGGCGCTGCACGCCCGCGGGATGACCTGCCAGGAACTGAGGCTGGGATTCGCCGAGCCACCGCGCGGCGACGTCAGCCTCGCCGGTGTGGTGGCCAGCTCCGTCTTCGACAGTGAGCAGCTCTGGGCCACCGACGGCAAGGTGGACGTGGAGGATTTCCGGTACCAGTCGCTCACCGCCTCGCCCGACGTGGACGTGACCACCCGGCTGCGCTGGCTGCGGGCCGTGCTACCCGACTACGACCCCGATCCTTATGACAGCCTTGCGGCAAGCTACCGCGACTGCGGTCATGATGACCGTGCGGACGCGGTGCTGCTGGCCAAGCAGCAGCACCGGCACACCGTGCACGGACCGGCCGGGCGGTTCTGGGGATGGCTTCAGGAGTGGACCGTCGGCTACGGCTACCGGCCCTGGCGGGCGGCGCTGTGGCTGGCCGTGTGCTGGCTGCTGGGGGCACTGTGGTTTGCCTACCACCGGCTACCCCAGCTCGACAGCGGTCAAAATCCATCGTGGCAACCGGTGATCTATGCCGCGGACCTGCTGGTCCCGGTGGTGAACCTGGGACAGGACGGGCTGTGGCGGACCTCTGGCGTATCGGCCTGGATAGCAGGCGTGCTGACTGCGGTTGGTTGGCTACTGCTGTCCACCGGCGCGGCTGGGGTAACCCGGATCCTCACTCGCCGTTGACCCGCGCACCGCTGCGACGAACGCCTGCTCGACCTGGGCTACGGATCCAGGCTGCTCTGCCTGCATCCCGTCTTCGCGGTGCTCTCCGACGCCGAAGGCACCGCATGGCTCACCCCTGCCGACCTCGCCGCTGCTACACCGGCTGACCCGATGCCCCGCCACCACGCCCGGATTCCGCCCACCAAGCGCCGACCGCGAGCAATGGACCTGAAGCAGTGGTTCCACGCCGAGAACACCTGTGAGGTTGATCGTGATTTGTGTGCCTACAGCGACACGTAATGTTGCTGTAGGCACACAAATCACGATCGCACTATGCCGTTGACATGGGGACCGAAAGCATATGGATCGCAACCGGGACACGGCCTATGACGCGGCTACCTCCGCGAGCTTCGTTGAGGTTGATGACAAGCTCGGATGGACCCTTGGCTATCCGTTCGCGCTCCGCGCGCTCGGTGTCGGCAGCCCTGATGCGCCGCAGACACTGCTCGACTACGGATGCGGACCAGGAAAGGTCGCCGAACGGGTCGCCCGCAGCTATGGCCTACGCGTCATCGCCGTGGATCCCTCGGCTGAGATGCTGGCAATCGCCTCGCGCCGATACTGCCATCCGCTGGTCACCTACCATCAGATTCAGCGCAATAGGCTTGAGTTCCTGGCCGACCGCAGTGTCGACGCGGCGATGTCCTGCTTCGTCTTTGTCGTGCAGCCCTTCCGCGAGCAGCTGCAAGCTATCGCCGCTGAGATATGGCGGGTACTTCGCCCGGGTGGAAGATTCGTGGTTCTTGATCCCCATCCCGACTACGTCGGGGTACAGTTCTCCACGGTCCGTTCCGGAGAGCCCGAAGTGACGTATCAGGATGGGGATCCACGCCCTGCCCGGATACTGCTCACCAACGGCGACTGGCTGGAGTTATCGGACTACTTCTGGTCGAGCCGCACCTATCAGGACGTTCTCACTGAGGTCGGTTTCACCGATCTGCAAGTGGCGGCGCCCCTGCTCGCAGACGCCTGCGGTCTGGCCGATCCGGCTGACCTGAACGCACAGGATTACAACGCCGAACGGACGCACGCGCCGGTGATACTCGTCCACGGTCGCCGACCCAACGACTGATCATAGGGTGAGGACGGTCACGGCCGGACGCTGGCCTGCTCGTCTTCGATCGTTTTTCGCACTGCAGTGGGATCCCTGCGCACCTTGAGCAGGCTGGCCACCGTCGTCACCACCAGGACACCGACGATCACGCTCAGCGAGAGCTCGATGCCCACCGTGGGCACCGACTCCAGCGGCTGTCCGCCGTTGAGGAAGGGCAGCGAGTTCTCATGCAACGCTTCGAGCACCAGTTTGACACCGATGAACGCGAGGATCACGCCCAGCCCAATGGACAGATACACAAGCTTGTTGAGTAGCCCGCCGATGAGGAAGTACAGCTGCCTTAGACCCATGAGGGCGAAAGCATTGGCGGTGAAGACAAGGAAGGGCTCCTTGGTAAGCCCGAAGATCGCGGGGATGGAGTCGAGGGCAAAAACCAGGTCTGCGGAGCCGATCGCGATCATCACCACGATCATCGGGGTCATCCACCGCTTGCCGTCCAGCTTGACCATAACCTTGGCGCCGTGGAACTCATTGGTTACCGGAACCAGCTTGCGTAGCCCGCGCAACGCGATGTTCTCCTGGAACCCCACGTCCTGATGCCGATGGCGGATTTGCTGCCAACCTAGATAGATCAGCAGGACACCGAAGAGGTAGAACACCCAGCTGAAACGCGAGATCAGCGCCGCACCCGCCGCAATGAACAGCCCCCGCATGACCAGCGCGAGCACGATGCCGATCAGCAGTACCCGGTGCTGGTGGACGGCAGGCACACCGAAAGCTGCCATGATGATCACAAAGATGAACAGGTTGTCCACTGACAGCGAGTACTCGGTGAGATATCCGGCGAAGTACTGGACGGCGAAATCACCATTGGTGAAGAACCACACGCCCAGTCCGAACGCCACCGCGCAGGCGATGTAGAACACCACCCACCGGGTCGCCTCCGCGATGCTCACCTCGTGGGGTTTGCGGTCGACGATAACCAGGTCGAGGGTGAGTAGGACGACCAATCCGCCCACCGTGGCGAGCCATACCCAGGCGGGCACGTTCATCAGCTAGACCTCCGGGGAGACGACATCCGTCGTACACCGAGGTCTCTTCCACCGGAGAACCGGTCGACGGCACCGGGCCCCGCAGCACTGCGGGAGCCGTGATGACGATGCCGCCGCGAAGGAATACTCCCCTCCACGTACCGGACAAGTCTCCCGCATCGCCCTCGCCCAGCGCCAGGTGGGGCTGCTATAGCACCACGTCCGTGGAACACACCGTGTGCAAGGGTGTGCATATGGTGCTGGAGATCGCCGAATTCACCATCCGATCCGGCCAAGAAGACGAATTCGCCGTCGCATACGGACGAGCGGCGTACCTGATACGGGACACCCCCGGCTGCCTGTCGATGCGCATGACCAGAGGGATCGAGTCACCGTCCCGGTTCGTGCTGCTGGTCGAGTGGGAAAACGTCACCGACCACACCGAGGGGTTCCGGGGCACGGCGTCGTTTCGCACCTGGCGCGAGGAGTTGGGCCCCTTTTTTGCCGAGACACCGCGGGTGGAGCATGCGGTGGACATCGGACACGGCGACAGCCTGCCGGTGGCGCGCTGAGAATCTGCTGAGGCGGCTGCTCCACCGTCGACCGGCTCACCTACCGTCGACGGAGTGTCCCCCACGGCTCAGCTGACCCGGCTGCGCCAGCGACCCGTCGTGCTGCTGCTCGTCGCCGTCCTGGTCGCGGGTGCCGGCGTGGCGCTGACCGTCACGATGATCCCCGAACCGCCCCCGGTGGCCACCAAGACCGTCACGATCGACGTGCCGGCTGGACCGGGTGGTACCGCCCAGGTGCGCCTGGATGCCACCGTGTACCAGCCCACGGTCGCCCCTGCTCCGGCCGTGCTCCTCGCCCACGGCTTTGGCGGCAACAAGGACTCGGTCAGCGCCGAGGCGGCTGCGCTGGCTCGCCGCGGGTTCGTCGTACTGGCCTGGACCGCCCGTGGGTTCGGCGACAGCGGCGGCCAGATCGGGCTCAACTCCCCCGACTACGAGGTGGCCGACGCACGGGCGCTGGTGGACTGGCTTGCCCAACGGCCCGACGTGGTGCGCGACGGCCCCGGTGATCCGCGCGTCGGGGTGGCTGGAGCGTCCTACGGCGGTGCACTCGCTCTGCTACTGGCCGGAACCGATCCCCGGGTGGACGCGCTGGTACCGCAGATCACCTGGAACAACTTGGCCCAAGCGCTGTTCCCGAACGCCGCGAGCCTCCAGCCCGTCCCCGCTGCGACCCCGGCACCAAGCGCCTTCGCGCCGGACGGAGTGTTCAAGCGAGAGTGGGCGGGACAGTTCTTCGGCGCGAGTACCGGGGCGAGTGCCGGCGCGGTGGCCGGAGAGGCCAGCGTATGCGGGCGTTTCCGCCCGGAGGTGTGCGCGGCCTACGGCCAGGCCGCCACCACCGGTGCGCCCACCCCGCAGATCGTGGCCCTGCTGCGCCGCTCGTCGCCTGCCGCGGTGGCCGGCAACATCACCGCGCCGACCCTGCTCATCCAGGGCGAGCGGGACACTCTGTTCGGGCTCGACCATGCCGACGCGACTGCCCGCCAGCTCGCTTCGGCAGGTGCCCCGCTGAAGGTGGCCTGGTACGCCGGCGGGCATGACGGCGGGGAACTCGGCGCCCAGCTTCAGGAGCAGATCGGCGCCTGGTTCGACTACCACCTGCGGCGGGTCGGTGAAGATCCCGGGACCGGCTTCGAATATCAAGTGCAGGGAGCTTTCGGAACCCGACCGGGCTTCGGCCTGCGCACCGTCACCGCCCCGGCCTACCCCGGGCTCGATAGCGGCGGGGTGCAACTTCAGGAACTCGCCCTGCGCGGCAGGGCGCAGCAGATTGTTCGCCCACCCGGCGGCAGTCCGGCCGCGCTGAGCAGCCTGCCAGGACTTTCCTGGGCGCTGCCGGAAGGCGCTGGGAACCTCGATGCGATCGCCATGGATCTGCCCGGTCAGACCGCGACGTTCAGCACTGAGCCGCTGAACGACCCGTTGGAGATCGTCGGGGTGCCGCGGATCCGGCTGCGGGTCGCCGCGGCATCCACCGCCACCAGCGCGCCACCCACCGAGGCGGTGCTGTTCGTCAAGCTCTACGACCTCGGACCGGACCAGCGACGCACCCTGCCGGGCGGTGCGGTGGCGCCGGTGCGGGTCGGCCCGTTGCCCGCCGACGGCACACCGGTCGAGGTCACGGTGACGCTGGCCGGTGTGGTGCGGCCGGTGCAGGCCGGACACCGACTGGAACTCGCCGTGGCGACGACCGACCGCGGGTACGCGCTGCCCCAGCAACCCGCCAGGTACACGGTGTCGCTGCCCGGGGACACCCGCCTGGCGGTGCCGGTGGTGCCCGGCGAGCAGGCACCGGTGCCACTTCCCGTCACTCAGCTGGCCGGGTTGGGCGGGTTGGCCGCGTTGGTGGCGGCGCTCGGGGTGTTCGCCGCGCTGCGCCGCCGGCGCGCCGGCAACGCCGCCCCGGAGCTAGCTGAGGTACCTCTGGTGGTGCGGGGACTGGCCAAGCGTTACCCGGGCGGGATCACGGCCGTCGATGACCTCTCGTTGCGCGTCGAGCACGGCCAGGTGTTGGGTCTGCTCGGACCGAACGGCGCCGGCAAGACCACCGTGTTGGGAATGCTGATGGGTTTGATCTATCCGACCACCGGGGAGCTACGGGCATTCGGGCACCGGATCGCGGCCGGTTCCCCGGTGTTGTCCCGGATCGGGTCGTTCGTAGAGGGGCCGGGGTTCCTGCCGCACCTGTCCGGGGTTGCCAATCTCCGGCTGTAC
>DASQVB010000508.1:0-4339 GCA_035640975.1 Pseudonocardiaceae bacterium | reverse complement strand
TCGGTCAACAGCGCGCTGCAGCGAGCACGGTCCACCCTGGCAGCCCGCGACGCCAGTGACGGCAGCGCCTCCTCGTCCGGGGTGGACGCCGACCAGCGGGCGCTGCTGGCCCGATACGTGGACGCCTTCGAGCGCTACGACATCACCTCACTGGTGTCGCTGCTGCATGAGGACGCAGTCATGTCGATGCCGCCCTACGACTTCTGGCTGCGCGGCCCGGTGGAGATGGGCCGGTGGTTCCTCGGCCAGGGCTGCGGGTGCCGGGGCTCGCGCCTGGTGCCGACGGCGGCCAACGGCTGTGCGGCGTTCGGGTCTTACCGCCTGCACGCCGACGGTAGCCACCGGCCGTTCGCCCTGCAGGTCATCGAGATCTCAGGTGACCGGATCGTCGGGCACCACAACTTCCTCGACACCGACCTGTTCGCTGCCTTCGGCCTGCCTGACCGGCTGGACGCATAGACCGGCGGCCTCGCCCAGGCCGAGCAGGTCGAGCAGCTCCAACAGCTCGACGCAAGGATCACGCAGCCGGATCGAGCAGCCCTGGCGCCGGGCTGCGAGTTGCCACCGCGCCAGCTCCTCCACCACGGCGAGGCCGGGACGGTCCCGACTTGTCAGCGGCCAGCTCGCCAGCTCGACGTCCCCGCGGACGAGCACCACCATGGCGCCGGTGTCTTCTCGCCGCACACTCCTACGACGACGGCAGGTAGCGGAACTCATCGGCGCGCCACCGATGAATTCGACTCGCCGCGCGTCTTACCTATCGATAGCCGCAGCGGAGCCAACCTGATAGGGAGAGCGCGATTCCCGACTTGTCGGCGTGCACCTGCTCTACAGGTCGGACTCGCCCCAGGAGCTGACGATCACCTCGTCGCCCACAGACAGCTTGCCGGGTCGCAGCACGGAAAACTTGACGCCGAACGCCACGCCGCCCTCGGCCGCATGGCGATAGCCGGTGAGCGTGCGGAGCGGTTCTGGGCCTACCTTCGTGCCGGACTCCTGATCGACTGTCGTGACGACACAACGGACGGCGAGTTTGGCGTAGCCCAGCTCGGCTTCGCCAACGTTTACCCGGCGCGCCCGGTCCTCGATATGCGGTTCATCCCAGCCACCAACCACGATATTGGGGCGGAAACGGTTCATCGGCAACGGCTCGGCACCTCGCTGTGCGATCCGCTCGTTCAGCAGGTCCAAAGAGGCGAGTGAGGTGATCAGCAGCGGTTGGCCGTCGGCGTAGCCTGCGGTGCCCGGTGTTTGGCCCCTGGTCACGCGGTGGTGCTCTGGCGGCACCCGTACCAGCCTGCTCGGCGCGCCGAGCACCTCCGACAGCCATCCAGCGACCGCGTCGCCCTGGTCGATTCCCTGATACGGCTGGCCGAACAGTTCCACGTCGCGCCGAGCAGCCGTGAGATCCACGTCGGTGTGTGATACGTCGACGCCCGGCGCACGGAGGGTGAGCCGCTCGCCACCGGCGCTGATCTCCGGGCGGATCAGCGCCATCCGCGGCAGGCGCCGCTGGCTGCGGAATACGCCGTCCTCACCGATGACCATGAAGCTGCGGTCGTGTGCGAGGCCTGCGGGCGTCAGCACCGCATCACCCACCGATGTGCCGCCGCATCCTTTGACCGGGTAGTAATTCAGCTCGACGATTCTGGCCACGCACCGACGCTACTGCCGCGGGATGGTCTGCGCTCGCGAGCGCTTGAGGGTCACACCCGGCGCTTGAGTGCTCGTAATGACAGCGGCGCGAAAATCCCGACGATCACGGCCGCCCACAACAGGGACCCGAGGACCGGCCCCGCGACGGGCCCGCCGACCATCAGCCCGCGGCACGCGTCGGCGACGAGCGTCACCGGGTTGACACTCACGAACGCCTGCAGCCAACCCGGCATCGTGTTGGTCGGTACCAGGGCGTTGCTGACGAAGGTGACCGGGAACAGTGCGGTCATGCCGAACAGCTGCACCTTCTCCGGGTCCTTGGCGAGCACGCCGACCAGTACCGATATCCAGGAGAAGGCGAGCGCGAAAACCAGCACCAATGCGGCCGCTGCCAGGACCTCGACAATCGAGGTGCCGAAGCGAAAGCCGAGGACCACGCCGATGCCGAGCAGCAGGACGATCGACCAGGCCTGCTTCACCAGATCTGCGATGATGCGGCCGGCCAGTGGCGCCCACCGGGCCAGCGGCAACGATCGCAGCCGATCGAACACGCCCTTGGTCAGGTCCGTGTTGAGGCCCGTGCCGACGTACATGGTGACGAAGAACATGTTCATGACGACGAGCCCGGGCAATGCGAACGTCAAGTACTCGTCGGTCGATGGGAAGATCGCGCCGCCGAATACGTAGGTGAACAGCAGCACGAAAATGATCGGCTGGAAGCTGAAGTCCACCAGCTCCCACGGGTTGTGCCTGATCTGTAGCAGGGTGCGCCAGGCAAGCGTCATCGTCTGCCGTATGCCTTCAGCGGGGCTGACCCTGGGAGCTAGTTCCGGTGCGGCGGATGCGGGTGCGGGCGCGGTCGCGGTGCTCATGCCAGTGCCCCTTCGGTTTCTTCGGTCTGCGCGGTCTCCTGCGCTGGATGCCCGGTCAGGGACAGGAACACCTCGTTCAGGCTGGCGTTGCGCAGCGTCAGTTCGGTGATGACCACTCCGGCGTTGTCCAGCCGGCGCACCACGGCCGGGAGCAACGCGGGATCGGTGACCGGTGCCGTCACCAGCTGCCCGTTCACCTCCGGCGCGACACCGGCGAGCTCCCGGACCACGGAGATCACAGTAGGCACGTCGGCTTGATTCGCCGGTCGCACGGCGAGGGATCGGGCGCCGGTCTTAGCCTTCAACTCGTCCGGCGTCCCGGTTGCGATGACCCTGCCGTCGTCGATGACCGCGATCTCGTCAGCGAGCTCGTCGGCTTCCTCCAGGTATTGCGTGGTGAGCAGCACCGTGACACCGTCGGCCACCAGGCTGCGCACCAGGCTCCACAGGTCGAGGCGGCTGCGCGGGTCCAGCCCAGTGGTCGGCTCGTCGAGGTAGAGCATCTGCGGTCGGCCGACGAGGCTCGCGGCCAGGTCGAGTCTGCGGCGCATGCCTCCGGAGTAGGTCTTCGCCGCGCGCCCTGCCGCGTCCGTCAGGCCGAACCTGTCGAGTAGCTCGTGGGCGCGCTGCTTGGCTGCTGAGCGCGGCGTGCCGAGCAGGCGGCCGATGAGCAGCAGGTTCTCCGCGCCGGTGAGTGCCTCGTCGACCGCCGCATATTGCCCGGTCAGCCCGATCAGCTGGCGCACCTGATGGGCGTTGCGGACCACGTCGTAGCCGCCGACCCTGGCGTGACCGGCGTCTGGGCGCAACAGCGTGGCGAGCACGCGAACAGCGGTGGTCTTACCCGCGCCGTTGGGGCCGAGCAGGCCGAGGACCGTGCCGGTGCGGACGGCGAGATCCACCCCGTTGAGTGCGGTGGTCTCACCGAAGCGCTTGACCAGCCCCTCGGCCCAGATCGCGTGATTCATCGCGTGTCTCCTGTCCCGGGTCCATCAGCTCAGCCTGCCGGACGGGTCTGACAATCCTGACGGCGCCGGCGCGCGGCAGCGACCGGTTTTCTCCTCGCGCACTCGTGCATGACGCTAGGACCTCAATCGAGGTCGAGGTCAAGGAAGTTACCGTCGGAAAGTTGTGCGACGTGTCGATCTGGCCGTCTCCCGTTCGACGTGTCAGTAGAGGCTGGGCCAAGCCGGTCGAGACCACCGCAAACGAAAGGAGACATGACGATGCGATTCATGATGCTGGTGAAGGCCAGTCAGGATTCAGAGGCCGGCGTTCTGCCGAGCAAGGAGCTCATTGCCGAGATGGGGAAGTACAACGAGGAGTTGGTGAAGGCTGGTGTGATGCTCGCGGGTGAGGGGCTGCACGCGAGCTCGAAGGGCGCGCGGATCACGTTCTCGAAAGACAAGCGCACCGTGACCGACGGGCCCTTCACCGAGGCCAAGGAGCTGATCGCCGGCTTCTGGCTGATCCAGGTGACGTCGAAGGAAGAGGCGATCGAATGGGCGTCGCGCGTTCCGTTTGAGGACGGCGAGGTCGAGATTCGCCAGGTGTTCGAGGCGGAGGACTTCGCTGCCGAGCTCAGCGGGCAGGAAACACAGCAGTAGGTGTGCACACCAGCGGCTTGCCGCGACGAGGATGACGATGCTCTGATGGGACGCTGTGACGGATATGACGTCGCGCGCCACTCATCGGGCGATCGATGCGGTCTGGAGGATCGAGGCGGCGAGGCTCATCGCCGGTCTCGCGCGGATCGTGCGTGACATCGGTCTTGCCGAGGATCTCGCCCAGGATGCGCTGGTCGCTGCGCT
>DASQVB010000507.1:0-7044 GCA_035640975.1 Pseudonocardiaceae bacterium | reverse complement strand
CTCGCTTTCAAGGCGAGTGCATTAGACCGCTCTGCCACGCTTCCGATCGTGCACGCTAGCGGGTGCTCCAACCACCGCTCTCAGTCCCCCGAACCCAACAGCAGAGCTGCCCAAGGTCGGCCGAACAGCTCTGCTGTTGGGTTCGGGGGCCTGAGAGTACTGAAGACCCAGCGGCACGGACCTGGTCGGTGATCTATGACCAGGTCCGCTCAGGAGGCGTGGAGCGCCACGCGCTGCTCGGCCACGTCGGCCAACTCGCTGTGCGGCACGGCTCCGCGCCAGACCCGGTAGTCGACCTCGGCGAGGCCGAACTCCGCTGCCCGTGGACCGTTCTCCCCGATGTAGTGGATCACGACGTATTCGGGTCCGGACTCCACCAGTTCAACCGGCAAGCCGTTCCAGCCGCCGCGCCAGCGCACCATGTCCAGCGAGTCGAGCTCACAGATCATCACCGGCAGCGTGTAGGCGCCGGCCTGTTCGGTGAACTCCTTCGGCGGGCGCTTGCCGGGCAGCGTGTGCAGGGTCACCTCGCCAGGACGAGGCCCGAAGTCGGCGTCGAAGTCGTCACCGCGGTACTGCGCGACCAGACCGCGGCGCACGGTGGGCCGCAATGGCACCGGTGGCCGGTTCCAGCCCCCCGGACCCAGCATCGGTCGCGCGGTGCTCACCCAGCCGACCTGCCGGTTCAGGTAGGCGCCCACCCGCTGTTCGTCGCCCTGGGCGTCGATCTGCCACAACTCGGTGCCGGCGGGAAGTTCGAGCAGATCCACTTGGTAGACGCTGCGCTCGAAAGGCGCGATGTAGAGCTGCGGGCTGTGTGCGTAGAAGCGCAGCACGTACAGCTCATCGGTGACCGGCCAGCCGGCCACCTGGTCCAACCCGTAGCGCCGGGCAAGCTCGGACGACGAACTTGCCGGAACGTCCTCCAGCCGGGTCACGAAGCCGGCGATCCGATGTGGATGGAACCGGTCCGGCACCACGACGTTGCCCAAAGTCAGCTCCACCAGCCCGGGCAGCACGACCTTCTGCATCGGCGTGTCAGGCTTGAGCTCAGGCACCTGACCAGGCACCCTTAGCCGGGGCGGCGGCGGGGCGAGGCGTTCCTCGGACGGCGTGCGGTCCACACCACGCGCTGGGCCCTCCACTGTGCCGTTGGCTAAAGGGCCGTTTACTAAAGGGTCGTCTACTGGAGCACCGTTCGCTGGGGGACTGTCGGCCCCTAAGTCGTTGGCTGCTATCCCTGCTGCCGGATCTGTCATGAACCCCACCACTCGATGCCGTCAGGCCCGCGCGCACCCCGCCCGGGTTGGTTGGGGGAACCTACTACGCCATTCGTGCGCAGCCCGACCGGAGGGGTTTGGTCCTACTTTCGCTGGCGGCTGATGACTCGCTCGAACACCTCGGCCAGCATGGTTCGTTCCTCGTCGGAGAGCAGATCGATCAGGTTGTCGCGAACGCCCCGGACGTGGGTGGGAGCCGCACTGCGCAATACCTGCCGGCCGTGACTGGTGAGCTCAGCGATCACCCCGCGCCCGTCGCTGGGGCATTCCTGTCGACGCACCAGCCCGGCCCGCTCCATCCGGCCGATCTGGTGGGAGATCCGGCTCTTCGACGACGCGACCTGCTCAGCCAGGATGCTCATCCGAGCCTGCCCGCAGGGAGCCTCGGACAGCCGGACCAGCAGCTCATAGTCGGCCAGTGCGAGCTGGTGGTGCTGCTGCAGATCGTGGTGCAACCGGGAATCGAGCATCGCCTTGCCGACCACGTACGCTCGCCACGCCCGCATCTCAGCGGCGTTGAGCCAGCGCGGTTCGTCAATCCCCCTGCCCACCCCTGCAGGCTAACCCACCGCACCGAAGTTGATCATGATGCTGTATCAAGCTTCCCTGACGACGCTGTGGGCACCCAGCTCTGCCGGGCGGGAGTAGCCGGCCAACGCCAGCGTGAGGTCGAGATCAGCGAGGACCGCGCGCAGCACATGCTCTACCCCGCTGCGCCCGGCCAGACCCAGCCCGTAGACCCACGGTCGTCCGAGCAGCACGGCGTGCGCGCCGAGCGCCAGCGCGATCAGCACGTCGGCTCCGCACCGGATCCCGGAATCCAGGAGCACCGGGGCCCGCCCGTCGACGGCTGTTACCACATCCGGCAGGCAGTCCAGCGCCGCTCGAGCCCCGTCGACCTGACGGCCACCGTGGTTGGACACCACCACTCCGTCCGCGCCGTGATCCAACGCGGCTCGGGCGTCGTCAGGATGGCAGATCCCCTTGATCAGGACCGGCAACTGGGTCCACTCACGCAGCAGCGACAGGTCCGACCAGCCCAGCGCGGGATTGCCGAACAACTCCATCCAGGTGCGCACGGCCTGTTGCATAGCCTGCGCCGACTCCTCGGGCGGCGCGTCCAGCCGGGCCCGGAACACCGGATCGGACAGGTAGTTGGCGATGCCTTGAGCGTGCAGGAACGGCAGGTGTGCCAACTGCAGGTCGCGCGGTCGCCAGCTCAACGACCAGGTGTCCACGGTGATCACAATGGCCTGGTATCCGGCCGCCTCGGCTCGACCGACCAGCGACTCGGCCAGCTCCGGGTCCCGCGGCCAGTACAGCTGAAACCAGCGGCCGGCATCCCCAGCCGCGGCTGCAACTTCTTCCAGCGTGGCCGATGACACGGTGGACAGCACGCTGGCCAGCCCCAGTGCCGCGGCAGCGCGGGTGACGGCGAGATCAGCGTCCGGATGCACAAGCCCGAGCGCCCCGATCGGTGCGGTGAGCACCGGCGCCGTCATCGCCGTGCCCAGCACGGTGGTGGACAGATCCCGCTCGGTGACGCGCCGCAACATCCGCGGCACGATCCGCCAGCGGGCGAACGCCTCGCGGTTCGCCACGACGGTCCGCTCGGTGGACGCCCCACCGGCCACGTAGCCGAACGCCTCAGCCGACAGTACGCGCTGCGCCGCAGCCTCCAGCCCATCGGCGGTCATCGGCAGCTCCGGTCGCTGCCCGGCCAGGCCACGCAGGTGGATCTCCCGTGACACGTCACCGAAATGGGCCATATCCGGACCCTAAATGGCGCCCAGCAGCTGCCGGCAGCCGTCCAACCCGGTCACCTGCAATGTCCACTCCGGACGCACGAAGTGCGACGGCTTGAGTACCAGCCGGATCTCGGTAGCCGCCGTGCCCCGCCTGGCGTAGGTGTTGGCGCCGTCGGTGCGGTAGCCCAACTTCTCGCTGATCCGCAGCGAAGCGGGGTTGTCGGCGAACGCCCCAGAGCGTGCGGTGGTGGACCCGAGGTGGTCAAAGGCCAGCAGCAGTACGGCGGCACGCATCTCGGTGCCGAAGCCTTGGCGTTGATGCGCGCAGCCCAGCCACGAACCGGACGAGACTTCCCGGGTGATCGGGAACGCCTTGGCCGATAGTCCTTGGGTACCGATGACCTCGCCCTCGTGGCGGACCAGGAAGTTGACATTCCAGTTGGATGCGCTCAGCCGCGAGCGCGCTCCCCAGTGGTACTGCATGGTGCCGCGCACCAGGTCATCGGGAGCCTGGTCGGTCCAGGGAAACAGGAACGGCATCTCCTGCGGTGGGTGCACACCACGCAGGGCCAGCGCCGCCAGCTCATACAGTCCCTCGTCGTCGTCCGGGCGCAGCGTCAGACGTGGGGTGCGCAGCACCAGATGCCGTAACGGCCAGGGATCAGGCATATCCCAGACGATGACACAGGCTAACGAGCGCACCATGAGCTGCGATAGCCACCGGTCTGAGGAAGGAGCGCCGCTATGGATCTTTCTGTCTTCCGTTCAGCGGCGGTGGCGGTGGTGTGCAATCTGGCGCTCGCCGGATCGGCCGTACCCGCCGTGGCCGCATCAGTGCCGGGCATCAGGCCGGTGACCGATCTGACGTTGGCGCTGCACGACGGCGAGAGCGCCGCCGGGCCAGTGCTGGCCGAGGTTACGTTGATGTGTGACCCCGCCGGTGGCACCCATCCGCACGCGGCTGCGGCTTGCGAGTCTCTCAATAAAGTGGACGGCAACTTCGCCGAGTTGCCACCGGTTGCAGAGGTGGCCTGCACCGATATTTTCGCGCCGGTCACCGCCGAAGCAAAGGGCGAGTACCGAGGCGAGCCGGTCCGGTTCGTGCACACCTACAGCAATCGCTGTGAGGCACAACGCAGCACGGACGACGTATTCGCGTTCTGAGCCTGGTCACCCATGGCCTTCCCGGCGTGCCAGCAAGCTACCGTCGGGCACCATGCGCGCCATCACCATCACCGAGTACGGCGGCCCGGAAGTGCTGCGCCTGGCCGAGCAGCCCGATCCCACCCCAGGTATTGGTGAGGTACTGATCGACGTCGCCGCGACCGCGGTCAACCGGGCTGACCTGCTGCAGAGACAGGGCCGTTACGCCCCACCGCCGGGCATCAGCGAGATCCTCGGGCTCGAGTGCGCCGGCACGGTGGCCGAGCTCGGCGAGGGTGTGGCCGGGTTGCACGCTGGTGACGAAGTGTGCGCGCTGCTGGCCGGTGGAAGCTACGCCGAGCGGGTCGTCGCACCGGCCGGCCAGGTGATGCCACTGCCGACCGGGGTCGATCTGATCACCGCGGGCGGCGTGCCAGAGGTTGCCTGCACGGTGTGGTCGACGGTGGTGATGTACGCCGGACTCACCGCCGGTGAGCTGCTGCTGGTGCACGGCGGGTCCGGCGGCATCGGCACCCATGCCATACAGGTCGGCACGGCATTGGGCGCGCAGGTCGCGACCACGGCGTCGGCGGCTAGGCTGCCTCGCTGCGCGGAGCTGGGCGCGCAGATTCTGATCGACTATCACGAGCAGGACTTCGCCGAGCAGCTGCCCGGCCGCGCCGACGTCATCCTGGATAACATGGGCGCCAAATACCTGTCGCGCAATCTCACGGCGCTCGCCCCGGACGGCCGTCTGGTGGTGATCGGCCTACAAGGCGGCACTACCGCCGAGTTGAATCTCAGCGCGCTGCTGCCCAAGCGGGCCAGCGTCGCGGCCATCGGGTTACGCGGACGACCAGTGGAGGGCCCGCACGGCAAGGTGGCCATCTGCGCCGACGTCGCTACCCGACTGTGGCCGATGTTCGGCGACGGTCGGGTCAAGCCCGTCGTGCACGCGACCCTCCCGCTGGCGCAGGCTGCGCGAGCGCACCAGATGCTGGAGGCCGGCGGCGTCATCGGCAAAATCCTGCTGATCACCCACGGTTGAGCGGGCACCTCGTGCATGAAAGCGCGACACACCGGGCACTAGAGGAGGACGCGCGCGGGTTGGGTGGGTGGGGGAGGATAGGCTGATGAGCGAACCGGATGAGCAGCAGGTCATCGTGGTCGGACCGGACGGCATAGCGGTGCCAGACGGCAACCCGGCCGAGCATAGCGGGCAGGATGTCTCCGACATGGTCGAGCAGCCTGCCAAGGTGATGCGGATCGGCAGCATGATCAAGCAGCTGCTGGAGGAGGTGCGGGCCGCACCGCTGGACGACGCCAGTCGCAACCGGCTGCGGGAAATCCACCAGTCCTCGATCCGTGAGCTGGAGCAGGGCCTGGCTCCGGAGCTACGCGAGGAACTGGAGCGGCTATCGCTGCCGTTCGGCCAGGACGTCACGCCCAGCGATGCCGAGCTGCGGGTTGCCCACGCTCAGCTGGTCGGGTGGCTGGAGGGCTTGTTCCACGGCATCCAGACCACGCTGTTCGCCCAGCAGATGGCCGCCCGGATGCAGCTGGAGCAGATGCGCCGCGGCCTACCCGCCGGCACGATCCCGCCCGGAATGCAGCCCGGCGGCCCGCCCGCAGAGCCCGGAACCCGAGGTACCGGCCAATACCTCTAACCCGGCGTGTCCGGCGCTCGTGCACGGTGTGTCGCTCTCATGTGCGCACCATGTCGGCGGACGCAGTGACCATCGGAGTAGTTTCTGCTTCCCTCCCCGCCCTCCCCGTACGAGGTTTCTCATGACCAGCGCCTTGCGCCTGCTGAACTGCATCACTCCACCGCACGTGCTCCGCAAGCTCCTCGACAGCGACGAACCGGACATCCGCGAAGCCGCCTTGAGCACCCTGCTGAGCAACGCGCGGCTACGGGGTGAGCGAGCGGTACGAGCATCGTTCGCCGGGGCAATCACCTCCCCCACCGGCGGCCGGCGCACCATCTTCGATTGCCAGAACCGTACTTATCTCCCGAGCGCAGTGCTGGCTCGATCGGAGGACGGACCGGAGTCGGCCGACAACTCCGTCAACCGGGCGTTCGACGGGCTCGGAACTACTCGGCAGTTCTACAAAGACGTCCACGGGCGTGACTCGATTGACGACCGCGGGATGCGTCTGGATGGCTACGTTCACCGCGGCAGGAACTACAACAACGCGTTTTGGGATGGCCAGCAGATAGTGTTCGGGGATGGAGACGGGAGGGTCTTCACCGATTTCACCGGATCTCTCGATGTGATCGCTCACGAGTTGACGCACGGGGTCACCGAGCATACCGCCGGACTTGAATACCACACTCAATCAGGTGCCCTCAACGAGCACATGTCGGATGTTTTCGGTTCGCTGGTCAAGCAGTGGTCAGGTCAGCAATCAGCCGAGGAAGCGGACTGGCTCATCGGAAGCGAGATATTCACCCCGGGCATCGAGGCAGACGCCCTGCGCTCGATGAAAGCCCCCGGAACGGCATACGACAACAGTCTGTTCGGCAAGGATCCGCAACCCGATCACATGAGCGGGTTCGTTGAGCTGCCGGACACTGAGGAAGGGGACAACGGCGGTGTGCACATCAATTTCGGCATCCCCAACAAGGCGTTCTACTTGACTGCAGTGGGCATCGGCGGCTTCGCCTGGGAGGCGCCCGGGCACATCTGGTATGAGGCACTGAAGGCCTCGAGTGCGAGAACCCAGTTCCAGGGCTTCGCGGATACCACCTACTGCAAGGCCAGGGAATTGTACGGTGCACGCAGCACCGAGCAGCAGGCTGTGCTGGCCGCGTGGCAAGAGGTCGGAATTCAGATCAGCGGCCTAGCGGCGGCCGCAGGCGCTCGGGCAGG
>DASQVB010000506.1:0-2149 GCA_035640975.1 Pseudonocardiaceae bacterium | reverse complement strand
GCGGGCGTACATCCCGAAACCTGATGGTCGCCTGCGGCCGCTGGGGATCGCGTCGCTGGAGGACAAGATCGTCCAGCGGGCGGTCGTCGAGGTGCTGGGTGCCGTCTACGAGGTGGACTTCCGGGGTTTCTCGTATGGGTTCCGGCCGGGGCACGGCCCGCATGATGCGTTGGACGCTCTCGCGGTCGGGTTCGAGCGAAGGCGAGTGAACTGGGTGCTCGACGCGGACATCCGCAACTTTTTCGGCCAAATTGATCATTCCTGGCTGCGAAGGTTTGTCGAGCACCGGATCGCGGACAAGCGGATCTGGCGGCTGATCGGCAAGTGGCTGGCCGCCGGAGTTGTCGAGGATGGACAGTGGTCGGAATGTGAGGAGGGCTCACCTCAGGGGGCATCGGCATCGCCGCTGCTCGCGAACGTGTACCTACACTACGTGTTCGACCTGTGGGCCGACTATTGGAGACGTCACCACGCGGACGGAGATGTCATCATTGTCCGCTTTGCTGATGACTTTATTGTCGGGTTTCAGTACGAGGAGGATGCGCGGCGGTTCCTCGACGAACTACGCGAACGGTTCGCGCGGTTCGGGTTGGAGCTGCACCCGGACAAGACGCGGCTGATCGACTTCGGGCGGCGGGCCGCCATCGACCGGCGGCGTCGGGGTCTGGGCAAGCCGGAGACGTTCGACTTCCTGGGCTTTACGCACATCTGTGCGAGGGCTCGCAGCGGGCGGTTCTGGGTGCGGCGTATCACGATCGCGAAACGGATGCGGGCGAAGCTGGCCGAGGTCAAGACCCAGCTCCAGCGTCGCATGCATGATCCCATCCCGATGCAGGGTCGGTGGCTGGCCCAAGTGCTGCAAGGGCACGTGGCCTACTACGCCGTGCCGGGTAACTCCAATGCGATATCGGCCTTCCGGTACCAGATGACGCTGCACTGGCACCGTGCGCTACGGCGACGAAGCCAGCGTGGACGGATTACCTGGGAACGGATGGGCAGGTACGCGACTCGATGGCTCCCGCAAGTCCGTGTGATGCACCCCTACCCGAACGTGCGCTTCGCAGCCAGAACCTGAGGCAGGAGCCCGATGCGGTAGTTCCGCACGTCGGGATCCGTGCGGGGGGCCGCCCGTGAGGGCGGTCCCTACCGCGACTCCACTTCGAGGTACCCGGCGGCAGATGGCACACGGTGATATCGAGCCTGGTCTCGGTGGCCAGCTCGGCGAGCTGGGTCTTCCACAGCCGCAGCCGGGAGCCGTTGGACCCACCGCCGTCCGCGGTGATCAGCAACCGGTCGGCGTCGGGATAGGCGAGACGTCCGATCGTGCTCCACCAGCGACGGATCGACTCGACCGCGAACATCCCGGTGTCGGCGTCGGTGCCCACGTTGACCCAGCCGGTGTTCGCGCCCACGTCATACACCCCGCAGGGCACCGCCTTGCCGCCCTCACCGATGAAGTCGTAGGTGTTGGTCACCACTGGCTCGCCCGCGGGCTGGTACTCCCGGCCGCCGTTCTGGTAGTCCCCGATCAGCTCCTTTTTCTTCGTGTCCACGCTGATCACCGCCAGCCCGGCCGCGAGGAACGCGCTGACCTGGTCGCCCAGGTAGTGGAACTGGGCGTCGCGGTCGGGGTGCTGCTTCCCCTCGATCGTCTTGGCGTTGCCCTGCAGGCTGTAGTCGTGGTCCTTGAGCAGCCTGCCCACCGTGGTGGGCGCCACCGGGTGTCCCTGGGCGGTCAGCTCGTCGGCGAGCTTGACCGTCGACTTGGTCGTCCACCGCAGCGGCGACATGGGGTCACCGCGGGTCTCGGGATCCACCAGTCTGTCCAGCGCCGGCCACAGATCGGGGTCGGTCTGCTCGGCCGGCTTCCGCCCGGCGCCCTTGGCTCGGACCCGACCGTCGGCCACGATCCCTGCGTCCAGCTCCGCGGCACCCTTGCTGACGGTATCCGCCGCAGCACCGGTCGCGGCCGCGATCAGCTTGATCCCACCCACGCCCAGCCGCCGGCTACTTGATTTTATCGTCTCATCAATGCAGCGAGCAGTTGTGTCAGGCAGAGCTGGGCACGCCAAGAGGCGCTCGTGGTGGCAGATGATGCATGTCTTCGGTCAGTTCGCCAGCTCGTCGCCGCCGACCGAGGCACGCAGCA
>DASQVB010000505.1:0-2979 GCA_035640975.1 Pseudonocardiaceae bacterium | reverse complement strand
ACGCTGCATGATCAGTCCCTTCAGGCCGCCGGCCAGGCCAAGCAAGCGGTCGAACGCAACGCGGTGGTGCTGCAAGGCAAGATCGCGGAGCGGACCAAACTGCTCACTCAGCTGGAGCAGGCGAAAATGCAGGAGCAGGTCTCCGCCTCGCTGCAGTCGATGTCGGAGCTGGCTGCGCCGGGCAATACACCATCGCTCGACGAGGTCCGAGACAAGATCGAACGCCGGTACGCCAATGCGGTGGGCTCAGCCGAGCTGGCCCAGAACTCCGTGCAGGGGCGGATGCTCGAGGTGCAGCAGTCGACAATGGATATGGCGGGCCGCTCCCGCCTGGAGCAGATCCGCGCCTCGATGCACGGCGCACCAGTCGCCGGTGAGGTCACCGCCGGTGAGCCAGCACCTCAACCTGCTTCGCCGCAGCAGACCCTGCCTCCGCAGAGTCAGCCCCAGCCGGGTCAGGGCTGACCTCGGCGAAAATGCTCCAGCCGGGTCAGGGCTGACCTCGGCGAAGGGGGCTCAAGTCAGGCGTGGGATCGCTGCTTTTGCCTGGGTGCGTCGTCTGAGCTGGGTGGTGCGCAGCATCCGGGCCAGCAGCACGTCGTAGGCCACCGCGATCTCCCGCGCTCCAGGAGTGCCCCAGCGCTGGATCGGCAGCCCAGCGCCCTGGGCGTGCTGCACCGCCGAGCGGTCTGGCAATACGGTGGGCAGCACCAGCGGTCCGAAGATCTCTTGAAGCTCGTTGATCCGGTAGTTGTGCTCGCTGGAACGCAGCCGGGCCCGGTTGACCACGACTCCCATAGCTTGCAGGTGGGGATTGCGCTGGCGCTCGTGCTGCACGGCTTCGAAGGCACGCTGTACCCCGGCGACGGCGTAGATGGCAGGTTCAGTGATCAGTAGCGCGCGGTCGGCTGCGACCAGCGCTGAACGGGTGAGCAGGCCCAGTGAGGGTGGGCAGTCCAACAGCACCAGCCGATATGGTGCTTCGTCGTGATCGGCTGCCTCGTCCAGCGTGGACAGCGCATGGTCCAGCCAGCTGAGCCGGCTGTCGTCAGGAGCCGGCCGGTTGTGTACCTCGGCCTCCTCGGCGCTGACCAGAACGTCCAGGCCCTCACCCCAGCCGCTGGGCGCGATGGCCGACCTCAGCACCGACGGTTCTGGATCAGCCAGTACATCGGCCAGCGTTGATTTCGTCGCGTCGGGGTCCAGGGCTGTAGTGCAGTTTCCCTGCGGATCGAGGTCTATGACCAGGGTCCTGATCTTTCGCTGCAGGGCAGCTCCGGCGAGCCCGAGTACTATCGACGTCTTGCCCACTCCGCCCTTGAGGCTGAGCACTGCCAGGGTTCGCACCGGGGCAGCTTATGGTGCACCAGCTCGGCGGTCCGCCGCAGCGTCCCTCAGGGCGGTAGAATCTCGAACATAAGTTCGAGATTCTTGGCCTAGGATGCACTGGACCTGGAGGGTGCCGTGGGGCGCAGTGCAGATTTGCCCCGGCCAGCTTTACCCGGAGCGGTCCTTGCGCGTCGCGGGCTGGCCGCCCGCGGGGACGACGGGGGCTGTCCTGTCCTGCATGTCGATATGGATGCCTTCTACGCATCGATCGAGATTCGCGAACGTCCGGAACTCGCCGGACTGCCGGTCGTGGTGGCGGGCGGCACCAACCCGGCTGGCAACCGTGGTGTCGTGCTCTCAGCGAGCTATGAGGCCCGGGCTCACGGGATTCGCTCGGCGATGCCGGTGGCCCAAGCCCGTCGGCTGTGCCCGCAGGCGGAGTTCGTGGCACCGCAGTTTCCCCGCTATGCGGAGGTCTCACGCGGGGTGATGGCGCTGTTCCGCGAGCTCAGCCCACTGGTCGAGCCGTTGAGCTTGGACGAGGCCTTCCTCGATGTCGGAGGGTCGTTGCGCAGGTTGGGGATGAGCCCGGCCGGGATCGGGGAGTGGATCCGCGGGCAGGTCTATGACACCTACCGGGTGAACTGCTCGGTGGGGGTGGCCCGGAGCAAGTTCCTGGCCAAGCTCGCTTCCGGATTGGCCAAGCCGGATGGGCTGCTGGTGGTGCCCGCCGATGGCGCGCTGGAATTTTTGCACCCGTTGCCGGTGTCGGCGTTGTGGGGAGTGGGGCGGCGCACTGCTGAGGCGTTGCATCGGTTGGGGTGCCGGACCGTGGCCGACGTCGCAGGTATTCCACTGCCCGCGTTGCGCCGCGCGGTGGGCGTCGCGGCCGCCCAGCACCTGCACGAGCTCGCCAATGGCCGCGACGAGCGCCCGGTGGTACCGGATGCACCGGAGAAGTCGGTAGGCGCGGAGCAGACCTTCTCCCACGACGTGGCCGACCGGGTGGTGCTGCGTCGCGAGCTACTGCGACTGACCGAGCGCACCACCGCTGCGTTGCGGTGCCGCAGCATGTGCGGGCGGACGATCGCGCTAAAGGTCCGTTACCCGGACTTCACCACCATCAGCCGCTCTCGAACCCTGGCCGGTCCGACCGACTCGGTGCAGGAAGTGTTCGGGGTGGCTGCCGAGCTGCTGGAGAGCCACCTGCCGGCCGGGGTGGCGGTCCGGCTGCTGGGGATACGGGTAGAACAGCTGGTCAAAGGTACCGCACTGGAGCAGCTGACCCTTGACGGTGACAACGCGAACTGGCCGGACGCCGAACGGGCCGCAGATGCCGCGCGGTCGAAATTCGGCAGCGCAGCAGTGCGTCTGGCCACCCTGTTGGACGCTCCGGAGCGGTCCGGTCAGGGGTGATAGTCGCCGTCGCCTGAAACGAGTGCGCAGATCGGCTAGTCCGCGCCGCCGCGGACTCGTATCCTCGACGATAGGAGCCCACAGTGGGCACCTGGCGACCCCAGGTACTACCGTCAGACTGGCTACCATCGTCCGCCATCGAAATCGGAGTGCCGGAGGAGGAGCGATGCCACTCTCCGAGCACGAGCAGCGTCTGCTCGACCAGATCGAGCGCGCGCTCTATGCAGAGGACCC
>DASQVB010000504.1:0-2363 GCA_035640975.1 Pseudonocardiaceae bacterium | reverse complement strand
AGCCGGCGGCTTGATTGCGCTCGCCGCACACCGGCTTCACCGGATCCCGCCGACATGGGCGCACGCCATCAGCTGGGCGGGACTGCTGGTGATCGCGATCACAGCAGTGACCTACACGCGGGAGCTTGCGTTCCCCGGATGGGCTGCATTGGCCCCGGTCGCAGGAGCCATGGCGATACTCGTCGGTGGTGGTTCCGGCACAGCAGGTGGCGCATCGAGGGCGCTTCGGCTGGCGTTCATGCAGCGCGGGGGGGAGTTGTCCTACTCGCTGTACCTGTGGCATTGGCCGGTGTTTGTGCTGCCCGCCGCTGCGTTCGGCGAGCTGGGCGGGTGGACGCGGGCCGGCTTAGTCGTCGTGGCAGTCGCGCTGGCCTGGGCGACGTATACGCTGGTGGAGAACCCGATACGCCGAAGCGCACGGTTGCGCAACAGTCTGCGACTCAGCTACACACTGGGAGCCACTCTCACCGCGGTCGCGGTCGCCGCCGCAGCTCTCGCGGCGGTGCCACCGAAGCTGGCGACCGATGTGTGGGTCGAACCGCTGACGCGCGTCCGATTGGCCGAGGGCGTTGTCGGTGCGCCCGGAGTCGTACCCGCCAACGTCACTCCGGCGCTGAATAAGGTGACCGACGACACCGCGAAGATTTACGACCGTGTCTGCCATGTGTCGTACACAGCGACGACCTCACCCGAGTGCGTGTTTGGAGCCCGCGACGCGCCAAGGTCGATGGTTTTGATGGGCGACTCGCACGCCGCACAGTGGTTCCCCGCCCTAGAGCGGATGGCGATAGAAGACAGGTGGCGGCTGACCAACTTTACGAAGTCAGCATGTCCCCCGATCGACGTGGCAGTGCGAAACCTCAAGCTGGGCCGGGTCTACCAGGAGTGCGGGCAGTGGCGCGCGCACGCGGTCGCCCGAATTCAGGCCGAGCGGCCTGACGTCGTGGTGCTCAGTACCTACTCAACGTACTACCGTGCGTTGCTGGTCAAAGATGAGGATTTTCTGACCGCCTGGTCCAACGGTCTCACTCGCCTCATCTTGCAGTTCCCGGCCGGAACTCGGGTCGTGGTCATCGGCGACACGCCGACGTGGCCAACGCCGCCGGTGAACTGCCTGTCGGCGAATCTCGACGATACGGCGGTGTGCTCCGCGGCGGCATCCGACCTGATCGCCGAGGACATCTATGCCGCGGAAGCGGCGGCAGCAGCGGCCTCAGCAGCAACCTTTGTCCCAACGAGTGGTTGGCTGTGCACCAGCAGATGCGAGCCACTGGCGGCGAACGTGACAGTGTACCGGGATCGTCACCACATCACCGCGACCTTCGCGGAGCTGCTACGGGATCGCTTCAGGCAGGTCATCAAAGCGCCATCACGATGACAAAACTGGCTGGAGCAGCGACGCCCCGGGATACGGCCGCGACAAGACAGGCGAGGTTTCGAGGTTTCCTACGCGCCACTTTATGGTCCGTCCTCGTCGAGGCCGGTGGGCAGGAGTTCACCGCACCGACGTCGCGCTGTCAGGGTCGCTCACCTTGTCGCTGGCCAGTGCAACACGCAGACGGGCCAGCGCACGGTGTTGGAGCACCCGAACCGCGCCGGGGGTGGACTGGACTGCCTGGGCGGTTTCCGCGGCGCTGAGCCCGAGCGCAATGCGCAGCACCAGAGTCTCGCGCTGTCGGTCGGACAGCACCGCGAGTAGCCGGCCCAGCCGCTGGGACTGCTCGGCTTGCAGCACCCGCTGCTCGGGGCCCTCGTGGTCCACCGCGGCGACGTCGACTTCTGTCATCGGCTCGGACCGATCCCGCCCGGCCGCCCGAAAAGCATCGGTCACCTTGTGTGCGGCGATGCCGTATACGAACGCTCGGAACGACAGCCCCCTGATCTGGTATCGAGCCAGCGCGGTGAGCACGGCCACGCAGATGTCTTGCGCCACGTCATCGGATGAGCCGATGACGCGTTGCTGGCACCCCAACCGGGCCCGGCAGTACGGCAAGACCATCACCCGCACGGTCGCTAGCAACTCCTGGGTGGCTCGCCGGTCCCCGCGGACAGCTCGTGCGACGAGCTCGTTCAGCATTGCCTCTTCCTCACCCCGACCGGCCGATCCCGACCGCGTCGCCTCGGCCAGTCGGGCGGGGGCCACACCGCTGCTTCCCAGAGGACAGACATCCTGATGGTCGTCGGGCCCTTCAGGCCGTTCGGGCCGAGCGCTGGTGCCGGTACCGTCACTAAACGCGGTCATCCCCGTCGTCGGCCAAGCCCCTGTTCTCTGGTTAACTTGATGATCTGCAGGTTCCGCCGGCTGTTCGGGCGGCACCCTCGACGCTGGCTCTCCCGCCTGGTCGTGAGGTGACCCGCCAGAG